>SVKR01000111.1 GCA_015068365.1 Oscillospiraceae bacterium | reverse complement strand
GTCATTCCGAGCCAGTGCGCACTTTTCGCGAAGGCGAAAAGTCGTGGCGTGGGAATCCGTACTTCCTTTCATAGGAAAAACGGATTGCCACGGCCCCTTGCGGGGCCTCGCAATGACACATTGCGTATTTTGCAACGCGCCTTTTGATATTAGGTGGTTTTTACTTGTTCATCTCCGCGAAGATGGGCGCGAAGGCGTTCCAGGCCTTCTCCATGCCGTCCCGGAAGGGGGTGTAGTGCAGGCCCAGCTCCCGCTCGGCCAGGGAGCCGTCAAACAGCTCGCTTTCCGCTGCGCGCAGGGGGAAGGGCAGGGGCAGATTCTCCCGCAGCACCTGCTCCACCGTCACGGGCGTGGTGGGGATGGGGCGGTCTGCCACGGATTGCAGCGTGGCCAGGAAGCCGGCGTAGTCCAGCACCTCCGGCGCGGCAAGGTTGTAAGCGCGCGCGCCCGCCGGGGCGTCCGGGCCCAGGCAGGCCAGCACGGCCATGGCCAGGTCCTTGACATAGACGAACTGGAAGCGCCCGTCGGCGTCCGTGGGCTGGGGGATGGGCTGGCCGGACACGGCGGTGCGGATGTACCAGGGCTCCCGCGGGGCGTAGTTGTACGGCCCGTAGAGGAAGGCCGGGCGCAATATCACGCAGTCGGCGCCCTTCGCGGCGCAGACGGCGGCGCACTCCCGCTCCAGCGCGGCCTTGCCCGCCAGATACGCCCCGGTGTCCGGGCCGGCAAAGCTGAAATCGGTCCCGACGGGGGTCTGCTCCGTCCAGGGCTGGGGGGCGGCGCGGTCATACACGTCCGCCGTGGAGATGTAGATGTACTTTTTGAAGGAGGACTTCAGCGCGCCGCACAGGGTCTCAACGTCGCCGGGGGCATAGGCGCAGAAGTCCACCACGGCGTCATAGTCCGCCGGCGGCAGCGCGCTGAGCGCCGCGGTGTCGTGCCGGTCACAGCGCACCTCCTGCACGCCGGGGTAGCGGGACATGGAATAGCGCCCACGGTTCAAAAGCGTCAGCTCGCACCGGTCGGCGGCCACCATGGTGAACACTCTGCCGGCGAAATAGCTTCCGCCGATGACAAGGATACGGGGCTTCATAGTCTGTCAGTTCCTTTCTTTTCGGGCTGGGCCTGGGCGGCGCAGACGGCGGCCAGGTCCGCGTCAATGGTTTTCAGCGTGTCGGCGATCACGGTGCGGGTGCAGTCGATCAGCGCCTGCGTCTCCGGCGAGAGGTTCTCCCGCCGGTAGACCATGCAGAAGCCGGACAGCTCGCCCAGATCGGAGGAGGGGAGGATGAGGATGTCCTTCGGGCACCCGGCGGCGGTCAGCTTGCGGTAGAGCAGTTCACGGGACAGAAAGCAGCCGCACACGCCGCTGCTGGCCAGGTCAAAGAGGATGTCGTGGTCGGCAGTCTCCAGCACGGCGTCCGGGTGCAGGCTGTCCTTGGAAAAGCAGCGCTCGAACACCAGGCGCAGTGTGCTGGTGGTGGGCGGCAGGGCGATGGGGAAGCGGCAGGCCTCCGGCAGCGAGATGCCCCGGCAGTGGGCGCGGAGAAAGGCCTTCGACCCGTCCCCCAGCGTGCGCTCCAGCAGCACGCGGCTGAGGACGAAAAACAGCTTGTCCCGGTACAGCAGGTCGGCGGGCATGCGGGTGCGGATGTTGGAGGACATGCCCATGTAAAGTTCAATTTTTTCAAGTTGGTACTGCTGCTCGATGTACTCAAAATTGCCGGAGAGGATGGACAGCACCACGTTGGGGCAGCGGCGGCGATAGGCCTCGAACACGGCGGGGAGAAAGACGTTGCCCCGGTTGCTGGTCATGCCCACGTTCAGCCGGATGCGGTTTGCCTGCCCGGCGTCGCGCAGGGCGACGTACAGATCGCGGTCCGCCTCCAGGATCTCCCGGGCGTAGGAGAGCATGCGTTCCCCCTGGCTGGTGAGGGCCAGACGGCCCCCGCGGGTGAAAAACACCGCGTCATACTGCTTTTCCAGCCGGCGGATGTGCTCGGAAAGCGACTGCTGGGAGATGAAGAGCTTGGCCGCGGCGCGGGTGATGTTCAGTTCCTCCGCCGCGACGGTGAAATAGTACAGTCCGATGTGGTTCATGCCTTGTCCCTCCGGGAAAAAGCATACCACAGTCTCCGGAAAAACGCAATGGAAAAGCACAAACAAAGGCTTTTGACTATAAAATATTTCACAAGCCGAAACCTGTGAATTTGCCCGGGAAATCCTGTTTGTTTCCGGTGGGATTCCATGATACACTATACTTGGTTAATAAAATATCAACAAGGAGTGTCGAATATGACGGACAGAATCGCCCGGATGGCCGGCCGCCTGAAGGTGGACCGCTATCCCATCTGCGCGGAAAAGGCGCGCTATGTCATCGAGGCCTGGCGGCAGCACGAGGGTCTGCCCTCCATCCTGCAGCGGGCCTACGCCACGGCCAACTATCTGGATAAACGCACGATCTACATCGACGACGACGAGCTGATCGCCGGCAATGTCGCCAGCAAGCCCATGGGCATGGAGGCCTCCACCTGGGGCCCGTTCTGGGACGACGAGGACCTGAAAGGCATGGTGGGCGAGGGCGGCAAGTTCTCCATCACGCCGGAGGACTGGGCCGAGCTGCGCAGCTATGACTCCTTCTGGGCCGGCCAGGGCCGCCAGTTCTACGAGTGGCAGGGCCGCTTCTACGACGATTGGCACCTGTGGCCCTTCATCCGCTCCGGCATCCTCTGCCCCCCCTGGAAGGACCGGGAAAAGGGCCGCGGCGCCGGCGGCGCCGGCTTCGGCTGGGGCATGGGCATCGCGCTGAGCTTCTTCGTCCCCGACTACGGCAAGATCATCAGCGAGGGCGTGAGCAAGACCCTGCACGACGCGGAGGAGGCGCTGCACAAGCTGGACTATCAGGAGGCCGACTCCTTTGACAAGGCCCAGTACCTCAAGGCGGTCATCATCGCCCTGAGCGCCATGGTGCGCATGTATCACCGCTACGGCGACGCCTGCCTGGCCAAGGCAGCCGAGACCGCCGATCCCCAGCGCAAGGCGGAGCTGGAGCGCATGGCCGACACCTGCCACTGGATCGCGGAGAACCCCTCCCGCGACTTCCGTGACGCGCTGCAGAACTTCTACTTCTACTGGATGATGATCGCCCACGGCACCACCCCCGGCGGCCGCTTCGACCAGTACATGTATCCTTATTATAAACACGACATCGAGACCGGCGCCATCACGGACGACGAGGTGCTGGAGCTGCTGGAGATGCTGCGCATCAAGATCATGCAGTTCAACTTCGTCAACGGCGGGGCGCAGCAGCGGGACAAGTGGGCCGGCATGGCCCGCTGGCACAACTTCCTCATCGGCGGCGTCAAAAAAGACGGCAGCGACGCCACCAACGAGCTTTCTTATCTTGTCATTCAGGCGGCCTATGAGGTGCGCATCCCCCAGTACACCATTACCGTGCGCGTGGCCAGGAGCACGCCCCAGAAGCTGCTGATGAAGGCCGCGGAGCTGGTGCGCACCGGCATCGGCATGCCCGCCTTCGTCTCTGACGAGAGCTACATCGCCGGACTGGTGGACCAGGGCATCCCCGTCGAGGAGGCCCGGGACTACGCCCTGGCCGGCTGCCTGGACCTGAACATCCCCGGCAAGAGCCGCATCAACGCCCTGGGCATGTTCATCGTGCCGAAGGTGCTGGACATCACCATGCACAACGGCATCCTGACCCAGACCGGCGAGCAGCTCGGACCCAAGACCGGCGAGATGAAGGACTTCAAGACCTTCGACGAGTTCATGACCGCCTTCCAGACCCAGCTGAAGTATTTCATGGGCCTTTACAACGAAGAGCACAACATCCTCATCCGCGTCACCCGCGAGACCAGCTGCGACGTGGTGCACTCCGCCTTCACCTATGAGGGCATCTCCTCCGGCCGCGATATGTTCGACCGCAAAATGTTCTATGAAAACGCCTCCATGTTCAACCCCATCGGCATGATCAATGTGGCCAACTCCATGGCCAGCGTGAAAAAGCTGGTGTTCGACGAGAAGCGCTTCACCATGGAGACCCTCTACAAGGCCATCGAGGCCAACTGGGAGGGCTATGAGGACATCCAGCGCATGTGCGCCGAGGCGCCCAAGTTCGGCAACAATGACCCCTATGTGGACGACCTGGCCGCCCAGCTTTACGATTACTGGATCAAGACCACCGCCACCTTCCGCACCATCTACGGCGCGCCGCCGCGCCCCACCGGCGTCTCCATCACGGCCCACGCCCCCGGCGGGTCCTACACCTGCGCCACGCCGGACGGCCGCTACAGCGGCGAAACGCTGTGCGACGGCGTGATGAGCCCGTCCCAGGGCACGGACCATGAAGGCCCGCTGCAGTCTCTCACCAGCGCCATGCGCATCGACCAGACCCCCTTCAACGCTGCGCTGCTGAATATGAAGATCTCCCCCACCGCCATGAAGAGCGAGGCGGACCTGGAAAAGTTCGTCGCCCTGGTGAAGACCTATATGTTCAACGGCGGCAAGCACATCCAGTTCAACGTCGTGTCCAACGACACCCTGCGCAAGGCCCAGGACGAGCCGAAGAAGTACTCCGACCTCATCGTCCGCGTCGCGGGCTACAGCACCTACTTCACGCTGCTCACCCCTGCGGTGCAGAACGAGATCATCAAGCGCACCGAAAACCAACTGTAAGAAAAGGAGGCTGCCCGATGGACAAGACCGCACTGATCGACGCCATTCTGGAGAAGGAATGGCCCATGTTCCACAACGTCAACGGCGACGAGCGCACCGACTGCCAGAACGACTATCCCGTGTTTAAGATCATGCGCACCGCCCAGTACAAGGCCTGGAGCGAGCAGGCCCTGGAGGCCTATCTCGCGGACGTGACCGCCGCCGCGGCGGAAGGGCGCAACCTGGCCCGGGAGAAGTACATCCGCATGATGGAGAGCACCGACCCCAAGGGCTACGCCGCCTTTTGCGGCGAGCTGCCGGAGGTCTCGGAGGAAAAGCGGGCGCTTTGCGGGCAGATCTGGGAGAAGATGCTGGCCCAGACCGAGCGGATGCGCAACGACTATCCCATCCTGGCCCTGGGCGGCAGGCCCCTGCACGCCAGCGAGGAGCGGGACGGCTGGGCCTCCATCGAGACCTATCAGAAAAGCGAGCTTTTGACCTACTCCGTCCCGACGCTCCGCGCCCTTCTGGCGGAGATCGAGCGCCTGGAATCGGAGGGCAAGGACTTCGTCTACATGGTGCAGGAGAACACCGTCCTGGACCAGGGCTTCTCCACGATGGCGGAGGCGGAAAAGGCCATGGCCGCCCAGATCCTCCGGGAAATGAACGTGGAGATCGGCGGCGGCGGATGCTGCTGCTGCCAGTCCGACGAGTAACAGGGAAAAAGCATAACTGACGCTTGAAACGGGGCAGAACCCATGATAGAATCAGTTGAACTGAACCTGTCCGCGGGTTCGCGCATATTCGAGTATTCGGAGGCTTGCCAATGAACGCAAAAACGAAAGACCGGCTTTTGGGTATCATTCTGCTGCTGATCTCCCTGTTCTTCTTCTATTTCACCATGCAGCAGGAGAGCCCTCGCTTTGAAGGCGACCCGGGGCCGAAGATGTTCCCGCTGGTCGGCTGCGTCATCACCGCAGTGTGCGGCGTGCTGACCATCGTCCACCCGGAGAAAAAGGAAGGGAAGACCTACCTGACCCGCGAGGAATTCATCCGCGCGGCAAAGCTCTTCGGGCTTTACGCCGCCTTCCTGCTGCTGATCTGGGGCGTCGGCTTCATGATCACGGCGCCGGTGCTGCTGTTCGCCATCTCGTATCTCTTCTCCTTTGAGTCCCGGCCCGACGACCCGACGGGAAAGCGCATTCTCCGCAGCGCCATCTACGCGATCATCGTCGGCGCGGCGCTCTATCTTCTCTATGTCACCGCACTGCAGACCCAGCTGCCCAAGGGCGCGCTGTGGCAGCTGTTCAAAAAGTAAGGGGGGTACGACGCAATGTGGCAATATATTCTTGAATCGCTGCAGGAGCTGGCCTCCGTCACCGGCGTGCTCTACATCCTGCTGGGCTCCATCGTCGGACTGCTGTTCGGCTCTCTGCCCGGCCTGGCCGGCGGCACCGTCATGGTCATGCTGCTGCCCATCACCTATAAGATGAACCCGGTGCTGGCACTGGCGCTGTTCATCTCCATTCACATCGGTTCCACCTCCGGCGGCTGCATCGGCTCCATTCTGCTGGGCATCCCCGGCACCAGCTCCTCCATGGCCACCGTCTGGGACGGCTATGAGTTTACCAAGCAGGGCGATCCCGTCCGGCCGCTCAGCGTCGCCGTGGTCTGCAACTTCATCGGCACCCTGCCGAGCATCCTCATCGCCATGGCGGCCGCCAAGTTCCTGGCCGACTGGGGCGTGAAGCTGGGCCCCTGGGAGTATGCCGCCATGTGCTTCTGCGCCGTGGCCATGGTCGTCGGTCTGAGCGAGGGCAACCTGGTCAAGGGCATCGCGGGCGTCGGCCTGGCGATTTTGCTGTGCTCCATCGGCCCGGACCCCATCAGCGGCCGTATGCGCCTGACCTTCGGCAGCATGTACCTGTATGACGGCTTCAACATCATCAACATCATGCTGGGCATGTTCGCCGCCAAGATCATCCTGCTGGAGTACGCCCGCCGCAGCAAGACCTCCGACGCCAGCAAGATCAAGGTGCGCGGCTTCAAGTGGCCGGGCAAGGACATCGCCGACAACTTCGGCAACCTGGTCCGCTCTTTCCTCACCGGCGCGTTCATCGGCTTCCTGCCGGGCCTGGGCGCTCCCACCAGCACCGTCATCGCCTATTCCAACGAGCGCAACCTGGACCGCAAGCATAAGGAGCTCTGGGGCCACGGCCACATCGGCGGCGTCATCGCCCCCGAGGTCGCCAACAACGCCGGCATCGGCGGCGCCATGATCCCCATGCTGGCCCTGGGCATCCCGGGCGACGCCATCATGGTCCAGTTCCTGGCCGTCATGAGCATCCACGGCGTGCAGTCCGGCCCCATGCTGATGACCACCAACCCGGAAATGGTCTACATGCTCTACACCGCGGCCATCATCGCGGCCATCTTTGTGCTGGCGGTCGAGGTGGGCGGCATGCCGCTGTTCCCGAAGTTCATCTCCATGCCCTACCACTTCCTGTACCCGGCCATCATCGTCATCAGCTTCGTCGGCGCCTACATGACCGCCGGCAACCTGATGGGCGTCATCGTCACCCTCTGCGCCTGCCTGCTGGGCCTCGGCATGGACTATTTCGGCGTTCCCACCACGCCCTTCATCATGATGTTCATCCTCAGCTCCCTGCTGGAGAAGAACATCCGCCAGGGCCTGAACTACTCCTTCAACGGCGTCAGCGATTTCTTCACCCGTCCCGTGTCCCTGGCCTTCATCGTGGTCGGCGTCGTGGTGCTGGTGCTGCACACCGTGCTGCCCGCCATCAAGGCGTCCAAGGCCAAAAAGGCTGCCGCGCAGGAGGAATGATCCGGTATTTCGCGGGAAACCGCGTGATATAAAACTTGGTAATCCCAAAATTATAAGGAGGAAAAAATGAAAAAAGTCATCGCACTTCTGCTGGCTGTTGTCCTCGTGATGGCCCTCGCGGCCTGCGGCAGCAGCAACAGCACCGCCCCCGCAGCCACCGAGGCTCCCAAGGCGGCAGACACCCCCAAGACCGACACCCCCAAGGCTGATGAGCCCAAGGCCGACGAGCCCAAGACCGAAGCGCCCGCTGAGGTCCAGTGGCCCACCGGCGACGTGACCATCCTGGTGCCCGCCGACGTCGGCGCTCCCCTGGACCTGGCCACCCGTGTTATGAAGGACTATCTGCAGGAGAAGACCGGCTACAACATCATCGTTGAGAACGACGGTACCGGCGGCGGCGCCAAGCTGGGCGAAAAGCTCTACAGCGCTCCCACGGACGGCAGCATTCTGATGTATGCCGGCGGCGGCCAGGTGCCCCCGTACTACAACGGCTCCTGGGCCCACAACCTCGCCAACCCCGACGATTACACCATCGTCTCCTCCATGGTCGGCCTGGCGGTCCCCTCCGGCGCCGTCGTGGTCACTCAGCCCGATGCCCCCTATGACACCTGGGCTGATCTGGTGCAGTATGTCAAGGACAACCCCAACACCATCGTGGCCGGCGCCGCCAACGGCACGCCCCATGAGGTCCGCCTGAAGCTCCTGCTCCGCGAAGAGGGCATCCTGGACAAGGTCCGCTGGATCTCCGGCACCAACAATGACATCTCCACCGGCCTGCTGGGCGGCTCCATCAACGTCGGCATGCTGACCGAGACCGCCGGCCCGCAGTTCATGGTCGAAGGCAAGCTGAAGGGCCTGCTGTACAGCAACGTCGTGCGCAACTACGCCGGCAAGCCCGAGGTCGTCGCCGCGCTGGATGCCATCCCCACCGTCGCTGACATCTACGGCGAAGCCAAGGCGCCCGAGCTGACCTGCGCATGGCCCATGGCCTTCTGCGCCCCCGCCGGCATGGACGAGGCTCTGGCCGACAAGATCTGCGAGGTCGTCAGCTCCATCGTTGACAGCCCCGAGTACATGGAGCGCGTTGCGGCCCTGGGCGGCACCAACACCTTCCAGGACTTCACCCGTGCCGAGATGCGCGAGATGATGGATCGTGTTGACGAGCAGTGCAAGAGCTTCTACGGCAACTGATCTGACTGACGCAACCTCTTGATCACCCCGCAGTGAACGTCGGGTGATCTGCGGCGGGAGCCCGTCCTGGGCTCCCGCCGTCTGCCCGGAAGATGAGAAACCCATTGATTTAGAGTGTAAGGGGTGCATCCATTGAATACTGAACGCATTGAACGCATCAAAAAGACCGTCATGGTCGACCATTATCCCATCTGCATCGAAAAATTCCGCATCACGCTGGACGTGCGGGAAGCGACCCGCAACGACAACGTCATCATTCAGCGCGGCAAGATTCTGAAAGCCTGCGCGGAGCGCATGCCCATCGCCATCGGCGACGATGAGCTGATCGTCGGCATCGCCTCCAGCAAACACATGGGCCTGGAGATCGACCCGGACTACGGCATCTGGCCGCAGAACGAGATCGACTCGCTGAAGGCCGACGGCTTCCTCGTCGATCCCCAGGACGAGATCGACCTGCAGGAGCTGAACAAGCGCTATACGCCCAACACCCTCATCGGGCAGATGGGCAACATTTTCTATGACAACGAACGTCTGATCAAC
The DNA here is from genome assembly GCA_015068365.1 of Oscillospiraceae bacterium. Taxonomy (GTDB): domain Bacteria; phylum Bacillota; class Clostridia; order Oscillospirales; family Oscillospiraceae; genus SVKR01. Next base: position 6,064 of record SVKR01000111.1, on the reverse strand, counting down.
ATGCTCCGCGCGGGGCTGATCCTGCCCCCCTGGAAGCCGAAAGAGCAGGAGCGCGGCGTCGGCGGCGGCTATGCCCAGTCCGGACTGGGCCTGGGGCCGAGCCTGGTGCTGCTGTGCGTGGAGTATGACAAGATCCTGAAATACGGCACAAAGGAGCTGATCCGCCAGGCCCGCCAGTACCAGAGCGAGATCCGCTTCACCGATATGGAGGCGCTGGACAAGTACCGCTATTATGACAGCGTCGTCATGGCCTTTGAGGCCATGAACACCCTGGCCGCCCGCTATGCCGCGCTGGCTGCGGAGATGGCGGAGAAGGAGACCCGCCCGGCGCGCAAGGCCGAGCTGGAGCAGATCGCGGCCATCTGCCGCGCCGTGCCGGAGAACCCGGCCAAGTCCTTCCGCGAGGCCGTGCAGGCCTTCTGGTTCCAGGTGCTGTTCCTCAGCCCCTCCACCACCCTGCCCGGCGGCCGCTTCGACCAGTACATGTACCCCTTCTACAAGGCCGACCTGGACGCCGGCAAGATCACCGCCGACGAGGCGCTGGAGCTTCTGTGCCTGCTGCGTCTGAAGGACATGGAGCTGGGCCGCACCTCCGGCAGCGAGCTGCGCAAGAAAAACTCCGGCATGGCCAAGTGGCACAACTACACCATCGGCGGCGTGGACCCCATCACGGGGGCCGACGCCACCAACGATCTGACCTATCTGCTCATTGACGCGGCCATGGTCACCAAGACCCCCCACAACACGCTGACGCTGCGCGTCCACGAAAAGACGCCGCCGGCGCTGATGCACAAGGCGCTGGAGTGCGTGCGCCTGGGTCTTGGCATGCCCGCCTTCGTCTCCGACGGAAGCTATACCGCCACCTTCGCCTCCCGCGGCTGCCCCATCGAGTACGCCCGCGACTTTGTCATGACCGGCTGCCTGGACGGCAACCTCCCCGGCAAAAGCCGCACCGGCCCCGTCCCGATGGTCACCTTCCCGCTGATCTTCGACATCTTCCGCCACAACGGCGTCGATGTGAAAACCGGGCTGAAGGCGGGCATCGACGTGGGCAACTTCGCCGACTTTAAGAGCTATGACGAGCTCTTCGCCGCCCTCAGCCGCGAGATCGACTATCTCCTGCGCCTGGTGGGCGAGAAGAACAACGTGGAGCTGGCCATCACCCAGGAGCTGCTCTTCGACCCGCTGCGCAGCGCCCTGATGTTCGAGGGCATCGAGTCCGGCAAGGACACCTGGAAGCGCGTCATGCCCTTTGAAAACTGCGCCGTGGTGAACCCCATCGGCATGGTGAACCTGGGCGATTCGCTGGCGGCCATCAAAAAGCTCTGCTTCGACGAGAAGAAATACACCCTGGCCCAGCTGCAGACCGCGCTGGACGCCGACTGGGTGGGCTATGAGGACATGCAGCGCGAGTTCGAAGCCGCGCCCAAGTACGGCAACGACATCGACTATGTGGACAACATCGTGGCCGACTGCTATAAGCTCCTGAACGACACCGTGGCCACCATCCCCAACATCCTGGGCTATCCCACCATCGCCACGGGCATCTCCATCACCTCGCACCAGCCCGGCGGCCAGCTGACCGGCGCCACGCCGGACGGCCGCAAGGCCGGCACCATCCTGGCGGACGGCACCACCTCGCCCATGCACGGCATGGACTGCTGCGGCCCGACCGCCGTGTTCAAGAGCGCCATGAAGATCGACCAGGATCCCATGCAGGCCACGCTTCTGAACATGAAGTTCCCGCCCTCCGTGCTGAAGACGGACGCCGACCTTGCCAAGCTGGGCGCCCTCATCCAGACCTATCTGACCCACGGCGGCAAGCAGGTGCAGTTCAACGTCGTCGACCAGGAGACGCTTCTGGCCGCGCAGGAATCCCCGAAGGACTACCGCGACCTGGTCGTGCGCGTCGCCGGGTACAGCACCTATTTCGTCACCCTCTCCCGCTCCATGCAGGACGAGGTCATCGACCGCACCAGCCAGAGCCTGTAAATTTTCCCAACAGCATCCTTCCGGCGGCGCCGCAGGGCGCCGCCGGATTTTTTGCTTGCTTTTTTGGGCAAGCGCGCATACAATGCCAGGTATCTATCTGAAACGAAGTGCATATCCCATGAGAAAAAACGAAATCAATATGACCGAGGGGGCAATGCTGCCGAAGCTGCTGCGCTTTGTCCTGCCGCTGACCCTCTCCTCGCTTTTGCAGCTTGCCTTCAACGCCGCGGACCTCATCGTGGTCGGCCACTTCGGCCGGCCCAACGCGCTGGCCGCCGTCGGCTCCAACGTGGCGCTGGTGAACCTGGTGGTGAACACGTTTATGGGCCTGTCCATCGGCGGCGGCGTGCTGTGCGCCCGATTTTTCGGGGCGAAGGACCGCGCCCGCCTTCTGGAGACGGTGTCCACCGCGCTCATCATCGGCGCGGGCGGCGGCGTGGTGCTGGGGGTGCTGGGCATCGTGCTGGCCATGCCGCTGCTGAAGCTGATGGGCAGCCCGGAGGACGTGGCGCCCCTTGCCGCCGTCTACCTGCGGGTCTATTTCGCGGGCATGCCCGTCATTGCGCTGTATAACTTCGCCAGCGCCCTCCTGCGCGCCATGGGCGACACCCGGCGGCCCTTCTTCTTCCTGGCGGCGGCGGGCGTCGTGAACGTGGTGCTCAACCTCTTTTTCGTCATCGTGCTGGGCATCGACGTGGCCGGCGTCGCGCTGGCGACGGTGCTGAGCCAGTGCCTGTCCTGCTTTCTGACCGTCCGCTGCCTGCTGCGCACCGGCGGGCAGCACCTGGGCGAGCTGCGCTTTTCCGGCGGCATGTTTCGGGACATACTGCGCATCGGCCTGCCCGCGGGGATCCAGGGCTCGATGTATTCCATCGCCAACTTCGTCATCCAGGGCGCGGTGAACGCCTTCGGCGCTGCGGTCATCACCGGCAGCGCGGCCTGCAGCAGCCTGGAGGGCTTTCTGTTCTGCCCGGTGGACGCCTGCCAGCAGGCGGCCACTACCGCGGTCAGCCAGAACATGGGCGCGAAAAAGCCGGAGCGCACGGACCTTGCCGCCTGGCAGTGCATGCTTCTGGTGGCGATCATCAGCGGAGCCGGCTCCGCGCTGGTCTATCTGCTGCGCGACCCCCTGCTGCGCCTTTACACCACGGACGCCGCCGCGCTGGAGTCGGCCTATGTCCGGCTGCGGATCATCTGCCTTTACTATGTGGTCAACGCCTTCATGGCCGTGTCCTCCGGCGCCATCCGCGGCCTGGGCCACAGCGCGCTGCCCGCCTTCGTCACATTCCTGGGCTGCTGCGTGCTGCGCATCGTGTGGATCTACACCTTCTATGCCGCCGCTCCGTCCATGGCGCGGCTGTTCGCGGTGTATCCCGTCTCCTGGGTCGTCACCACGGCGGCGCACTGCGTCTGCTTCTTTGTCATCCGGCGGCGGATGCGCGCAAAGGCGGCGTGCGCATGATTTCGCAAGACGCCCTTGCATTTCCGGACAATTCCATATATAGTATCCTCGTATATCAGATGGGGGAGGGCCCCTCGTCGAAAGGAGAACAGAAGTAATGGCAAAAGAAAAAAAGGTGGAACAGATCACCGATATGGAGGTGGACTTCGCCCAGTGGTTCACTGACGTGTGCATCAAGGCGGAGCTGGTGGACTACAGCGGCGTGAAGGGGCTGTTCATCCTGCGCCCCTACGGCTACGCCATCTGGGAGGCCATCCAGAACTATCTGGACAAGCGCTTCAAGGAGCTGGGACATGACAATGTCTCCATGCCCCTGCTGATCCCGGAGAGCCTGCTGCAGAAGGAAAAGGACCATGTGGAGGGCTTTGCGCCGGAGTGCGCCTGGGTCACCATGGGCGGCAGCGAGCCTTTGGAGGAGCGGCTGTGCGTCCGCCCCACCAGCGAAACGCTGTTTTGCGACCACTGGAGCCATGTGGTCCACTCCTGGCGTGATCTGCCCTGCAAGTATAACCAGTGGTGCAGCGTGCTGCGCTGGGAAAAGACCACCCGCCCCTTCCTGCGCGGGCGCGAATTCCTCTGGCAGGAGGGCCACACCATCCACGCCACGAAGGAAGAGGCCATGGAGGAGACCGAGCAGATGCTGGAGGTCTATGCCGACTGCCTGGAGAACCTGCTGGCCATGCCCGTGGTGAAGGGCTGCAAGACCGAAAAGGAGAAGTTTGCCGGCGCCGAGCGCACCTACACCGTCGAGTGCATGATGAAGGACCACAAGGCCCTGCAGAGCGGCACCAGCCACTATTTCGGCGACGGGTTCTGCCGCGCCTTCAACATCACCTTTGCCGACAGGAACAACCAGCAGAGCTATCCCCACCAGACCAGCTGGGGCATGTCCACCCGCACCATCGGCGGCCTCATCATGACCCACGGCGACAACAACGGCCTGGTGCTGCCGCCGCACGTGGCCCCCATCCAGGTGGTGGTCGTGCCCGTGGCCCAGCACAAGCCCGGCGTTCTGGAAAAGGCCGCGGAGGTCTACACCGCGCTGAAATCCGCCGGCGTGCGCGTGAAAATGGACGACAGCGACAACTCCCTGGGCTGGAAGTGCGCCCAGTATGAGATGAAAGGCGTGCCCCTGCGCATCGAGCTGGGGCCGAGGGACATCGAAAACGGCGTCTGCGTCGCCGTGCGCCGGGACAACTTTGAAAAGACCACGGTGCAGCTGAATACGCTGGCCGAGGCCGTGCCCGCGCTGCTGGAGCAGGTGCAGCAGGGGCTCTATGACCGGGCCAAGCGCAACCTGGACGAGCACACCCGCGACTGCGCCACCATGGAGGACGTCAAGCGCTTCATCGAGACCGAGGGCGGCTTTGCCCGCACCAAATGGTGCGGCGACCTGGCCTGCGAGCTGAAGATGAAGGAGGACGCCGGCGTGTCCTCCCGCTGCATGCCCCTGGCGCAGAGCGGCACAAAGGGCAAATGCGTCTGCTGCGGAAAGGAAGCCGCCACGGATATTTTCTGGGGCGTGGCCTACTGAGTCCCGGCCGGCTCCGCGCCGGTCAACTGAAGAGAAAAACAACGAACCCCCGGCTCGATGAGCCGGGGGTTCAAGTTGTAGACAAACCCTGTTTTGTAAAGGAACCGTTTTGCATGGGGGGTGTGAGGGGGGACGGGAGTCCCCCTGCACGTTTAATCTTCGCAAAAACCGGAACATTTTTCAATGTTTCGGTTTTTGCATTTCAAGCTGTCGACACTTTGTCGACAGCTTGGGCGCAAATCATTTCATGCGGAACAGCGCAAATTCGTTGTCCGAGGTGTAATACTCGTTCAGATACAGCCCCGAAGCGTCGATGTTGCGGTGGCGCGCGCCGACCACAAGGCCGTCAAAGCCCTTGGGGACGGAAGCGGTCCATGTGACAAGGATGTGATGCTGGCCGTCCCGGTTTTCAGCCTCGTTCCGCCACCAGACGGTCATCTCCGCCGGCGCGCCGTTGTGGATGACCGTGTGGCGCGTCACGCCGTTGTCCTCGCTGACTGTGCTGTCCTTATACAGCGCGATGTTGTAATAATTGCTTTCCAGAACGGAGAGCAGATAATGTCGGCCGGTGGTCGTGTTGTCCGTCCACAGATGCAGCGTCATGACACGGTATTCCCGGCCGTCCTGCAGCGGGAATCCATCGCTTTCCTCAAAGACCTGATAATCGCTGACCTCCGCGTTGAAGGTCACCGTTTCGCCGCTGCTGGTCACGGTCTGGAACTGCTTCGGGCCGAAGTTGTCCACGTCCTGCGTGATGCCGAGATCGCGGAAGCCCTTCTGGAGCGGGGGCGCCGTGCCGGATAACTTCGCGGCGGGATCCATCGCGCGGTACAGGAAGGTGACGAACTGCGCGCGGGTCACGGTCTCGTCGGGGTGGAAGGCCCAGCTGTCGTCCCGGCCCACCACGCCGTTTTCCAGCGCCCAGTTGGCCACGTCGAAGTACCAGTCGCCCTCCCGGACGTCGGCAAAGCTGCGCGCACTTCCGCGGGGCTGCCCCTCCGCCGCCCGGCAGAGGAAGGTGATGGCCTGGGCGCGGGTCAGCGTGCCGTCGGCGTGGAACTGGCCGTCGGCCGCCG
>SVKR01000110.1 GCA_015068365.1 Oscillospiraceae bacterium | reverse complement strand
TTCGCCCGATGCTCATTGCAATGAATACATGGCAAAACAGCGTTGCTGTTTTGCTGCACCGCAAAGCGGTGCGGCGGAACGCTTTGCGGCGTTTCGCCATCATGTAATCATTATAGCGTCCGCGGCGGCGGGATGCAAGTGCGGAAACTTGACAAATACCATGAAAGACCTTATAATAAAGCGTAAGGAATTGACAAGCAGCGGCTGCCTTACACGTAGGGCGGCCGTTTTTTACGGATGGAGGCGTCAAAAGCCATGAAAACAGACGTTTTGATCATCGGCGCAGGGCCCGCGGGCATCTTCACCGCGCTGGAGCTTCTGCGTCGGGGGTACCGGGGCAGGATCGTGCTGGCGGAGAAGGGCGAGGCGGTGGAAAACCGCCGCTGCCCCAAGGCCAGCACCGGCAAATGCGTGAACTGCCGCCCCAACTGCCACATCACCACCGGCTTCTCCGGCGCGGGCGCTTTTTCCGACGGCAAGCTGTCCTTAAGCTGTGAGGTGGGCGGCGACCTGCCCAGCCTCATCGGCGACGATCTGGTGCAGGAGACCATCGGCTATGTGGACGGCATCTACCTGGAGTTCGGCGCCGACACGCACATCGAGGGCATCGGCAACCCGGAAAAGACCAAGGAGATCCGCCGCAACGCCATCCGGGCCGGGCTGCGGCTGGTGGACTGCCCCATCCGCCACATGGGCACGGAAAAGGCGCAGACCATCTATTACGGCATCGAGCAGTATCTGATCCGGCAGGGCGTGGAGCTGCTCCTGGGCTGGGAGTGCACGGACGTGCGCATTGAAAACGAGCACTGCCGCGGCGCCTATCTCACCGACGGGCGGCAGACCATGGAGGTGGAATCTGCCCACACCGTGGTGGCCACCGGCCGCCGCGGCGCGGACTGGCTGGACCGCCTGTGCGTGGAGCACGGCATCGCCCACCAGCCCGGCACCGTGGACATCGGCGTGCGGGTGGAGGTGCGCAACGAGATCATGGAGACGGTCAACGAGGTGCTGTATGAGAGCAAGCTCATCGGCTATCCCGCGCCGTTCAAGAACAAGGTGCGCACCTTCTGCCAGAATCCCGGCGGCTTTGTCGCGCAGGAGAACGATGACAACGACCTGGCGGTGGTCAACGGCCACAGCTTCAAGGAGCTGAAAAGCGACAACACGAACCTGGCGATTTTGTGCTCGCACAATTTCTCCGTGCCCTTCAACCAGCCCATCGCCTACGCGCAGAAGGTGGGCGAGCTGACCAATATGCTGGGGGCCGGGCACATCCTGGTGCAGCGCTACGGCGACATCCTCAGCGGCAAGCGCACCTGGCAGAAGGAGCTTTCGCAGTCCAACGTCAAGCCCACGCTGCCCGACGCCGTGGCCGGCGACATCACCGCCGCCATGCCCTATCGCAGCATGATCAACATCATCAATTTCATCCAGGCGGTGGACCAGGTCGTGCCGGGCTTCGCCAGCTATGAGACCCTGCTCTACTCCCCGGAGCTGAAATTCTATTCCAACCGCGTGAAAATGGACACCGATTTCAACACCAGTGTTTCCGGTCTGCACTGCCTTGGGGACAGCTCCGGCTGGACCCGGGGGCTGATGATGGCCTCCGTCATGGGCACGCTGATGGGCCGCAAGCTGGCACAACAGGAGGCATGACACTATGCTGATGACAGAACTGATCGCAAAAAAGCGGGACGGCGGGACGCTGACCGAGGAGGAAATCCACTTCCTCATCTCCGGCTACACCCGGGGCGACATCCCGGATTACCAGATGTCGGCCATGCTGATGGCCATGTATTTCCGCGGCCTTGACCGCGACGAGACCGTGGCGATGACCATGGCGATGATGCACTCCGGCGACACCGTGGACCTGTCCCGCATCTCCGGCGTGAAGGCGGACAAGCACTCCACCGGCGGCGTGGGGGACAAGACCAGCCTGGTACTTTGCCCCATGATGGCCGCCTGCGGCGTGAAGATGGCGAAGATGTCCGGCCGCGGCCTGGGCCACACCGGCGGCACCATCGACAAGCTGGAGAGCATCCCCGGCTTTTCCTGCGCACTGACGCCGGAGCGCTTTTTTGAAAACGTGGAGCGCGTGGGCTTCGCCATCGCCTCCCAGACCGGGGACATCGACCCGGCGGACAAAAAGATCTACGCCCTGCGGGACGTGACCGGCACCGTGGCGGTGCGCGGGCTCATCGTCAGCAGCATTATGAGCAAAAAGCTGGCCGCCGGCGCGGACATCATCGTGCTGGACGTCAAGTACGGCTCCGGCGGATTTATGAAAACGCCGGAGGACGCCCGGGCGCTTGCCAGAGAGATGGTGGACGTGGGCAACGCCGCCGGGCGGCGCTGTGCTGCGCTCATCACCGACATGGACGAGCCGCTGGGCTATGCCGTGGGCAACGCGCTGGAGGTCCGGGAGGCCATCGACACGCTGAAAGGCGCCGGCCCGGCGGACCTACGGGAGCTGTGCCTCGCCCTCGGCAGCAGCATTCTGCTTCTGAGCGGCCTGGCCGCGGACGAGGCCGCTGCCCGCGCATCCCTGCAGCGCAGCATCGACGACGGCAGCGCGCTGGAAAAGCTGCGGGAATTCATCCGCGCCCAGGGCGGGGACGCCGCCGTGACGGACGACGAAAGCCGCCTGCCCACCGCTCCGGTACAGTTTCCCGTAATATCGAATTGCAATGGTTATGTAAACCATATCCAGGCAGAACAGGTCGGCCTCGTCAGCCTGCACCTGGGCGGCGGGCGCGCCACGAAGGACAGCGTCATCGACCCGGCGGTGGGCCTGGTGCTGAAAAAGAAGGTGGGCGACGCCGTGCGCGCCGGGGAGCCGCTGGCGGTCATCCACGCCGCGACGGAGACGGCGGCGAAGCAGGCGGCGGCGGAGCTTTCGGCGTGCTTCAGCATCACGGACAAAGCGCCGGAGAAGCCGCCCTTCATTCTGGACACGCTGCGCTGAGGCGCATCGACATACTGCAACAGGAGGCGGAAGAGATGGAAGAGAACATCCGCAGGCTGAAGGAGCTCATCGACGGCAGCGACAACATCGTGTTTTTCGGCGGCGCCGGCGTCTCGACGGAGAGCGGCATCCCGGATTTTCGCAGCGTGGACGGGCTGTACAACCAAAAATACAAGTATCCCCCGGAGGAGATCTTGTCCCACTCGTTTTTTGAGCGCAACCCGGAGGAATACTACCGCTTTCACCACGAAAAGCTGCGCCTGACCGGGGCCAAGCCCAACGCCGCCCACCGCAAACTGGCGGAGTGGGAGGCCCAGGGCAAGCTGAAGGCGGTCATCACCCAGAACATCGACGGGCTGCACCAGGCGGCCGGCAGCAAGAACGTCATCGAGCTGCACGGCACGCTTCTGCGCACCTACTGCTCGCGCTGCGGCAAGCCCTATCCCTTTGAGCTGGTGAATGAGGGCGAGGGCGTGCCCCGCTGCGACTGCGGCGGCGTTGTGCGCCCGGACATCGTGTTCTATGAAGAGCCGCTGAAGGACGAGGACATTGAGCGGGCCGTGCACTTCATCCGCGAAGCGGACGTGCTGATCATCGGCGGGACCAGTCTGGTGGTCTATCCGGCGGCGGGGCTCATCAACTATTACCGGGGCCACAAGCTGGTGCTGGTGAACAAGGGCGAGACCGGCGCGGACAGCTATGCCGACCTGGTGATCCATGAGAAGATCGGGGAGGTTTTTTCGCAGCTATGACGGAACGGATCAATGTCCTTGGCGTGGACTTTGACAATGTGACCATGGCCGAGGCGGTGGACGCCGCCTGGGCGCTTTTGCAGCGGGAGGGGACGGACTACATCGTCACACCCAACCCGGAGATCGTGATGAACTGCCGCGAAAACCCGGACGCCGCCGCCGCGGTGGCGGGCGCGGCGCTGTCGATCCCCGACGGCATCGGCATCATCTACGGCGCGAAGATCCTCAAAACGCCGCTGAAGGAAAAGGTGCCGGGCTGCGAGCTGACCCAGCACCTTCTGGAGCGGATGAACACCGCCGGCGGCAGCGTTTTCCTGCTGGGCGGCAAGCCCGGCGTGGCGGAGCTGGCGGCGGAAAAGCTGCATGCGCAGATGCCGAATCTGCGCTTCGTGGGCTGCCACGACGGCTATTTCAGCGACGACGGCCCCGTGATCGATGAGATCAACGCCGCCGCGCCGGAGCTGCTGCTGGTGTGCCTCGGCGCGCCGAAGCAGGAGCTTTGGATGCACAAAAACGCCGCGGCACTCTCCGCGCGATTGATGATCGGCGCCGGCGGCTCCATCGATATCTATGCCGGCACGGTGCAGCGCGCGCCGGAGGCCTGGTGCAACGCCGGGCTGGAGTGGCTTTACCGCCTGCTGAAGGAGCCCAGACGCATCGGCAGGCAGATGGCGCTGCCGAAGTTCATGCTGAAGGTGCTGTTCACCGGAGGGCGCGGCGGTGCGGACTAAAAACCCCCGAATGAGGAAAAAATGATGCAACGGGGGAATAAGAATTAAAAAAAGGGCTCCCGATGGGAGCCCCCGCGATGGATCGTTTTCTGCCTTCAGCAGCAGCCGCAGTTGTTGTCGCAGCCGCAGTTGTTGCAGCCGCAGTTATTGCAGCCGCAGTTGTTGTTGCAGCCACAGTTGTTGCAGCCGCAGCCCCAGCCGTTGCCGCAGGAGAACAGCAGAATGAGGACGATGATGATCCAGAGACCGGAATTGTTACCCCACATTTGATTGAAACCCTTTCTCCGCACATGAAATCCTTTGCTTTGGGCATCTGCCGTGCGGATGCAGTATGCAAAGTGCGTATCGCTTGTTGCATCGGGCGGGGCGGCGCGCCCTGTTGCCCCGTCTGCACCATATTATGCGCCCGCCTTTCAGGCGGTGAAGGATTTTACGCGCGCGGAGCGGAAGCAGGAAGGAAAGGAGGCTGCGCCATGTCGGACAAGGAGCAGGACGCCGGACAGGAGCGTCTGCCGGAGCAGGACAGCGGCCTTGTGGATGTTTTTGACGATGAGGAGACCCGCCGCTTTCGCGTGACGGATCTGCAAACGGACGCCCCCGGCGACCAGGCCGAGGACGACGAACAGCTGGAGGAGCGGGATTACCGCCCCATCCGCTTCCGGCGGGACAGCCGCACCGGGATTCTGGGCGGGCTGATGTACTTCACCTTTGTCATCTGCCTGTCCGTCATCATCGCCTGCGCCGGCTGGATGGCCGCCTGCGACGTGCTGGCGCTGAACAAGGACCCCGTCACCGCCGCCGTGACGCTGCCGAAGGACATCTTCAGCCCCAAGGAAGTGGACGTGAAGGACCGCGAGGGCAAGGTGACCGGCCAGCGCACCGTGAACGCGGCGGACATCGACTATGTGGCCGACGCGCTGAAGGACGCCGGGATCATCGAGTACAAGACGCTTTTCAAGCTCTTCGCTAAAATTTCCCACGCCGATGTGAAGCTGGACCCGGGCACCTATGTGCTCAATACCGAGCTGGACTACCGTGCGCTTGTGAAAAACATGCAGGTGGGCACGGCGAGCATGGTGGTGACGACCCTCACCTTCCCGGAGGGCATGACCATGGCGCAGATCTTCGACAAGCTGGAGGCCGAGGGCGTGTGCAGCGCGCAGGATCTCTATAAGGCGGCGGCGGAATTCAACTTCAGCTTCCGCTTCCTGGAAAACGTGGAGACCGGGGACGCGAAGCGCCTGGAGGGCTTCATCTTCCCCAACACCTATGACTTCTACCAGGGCGAGCAGCCCAGCAGCGTCATCAACAAGTTCCTCACCGCGCTCCACTCCCGCATCACCGCGGACATGTGGAAGCAGATCGAGGAGCGGGGCACCACCTTCCGGGACACCGTGATCGTGGCGTCCATGCTGGAGAAGGAAGCGGCCAACGACGAAGAGCGCGCGGCCATCGCCTCCGTCATCTATAACCGCATGGCGGCGGGGATGCCCCTGGGCATCGACTCCACCATCCTCTACGTCCACCCGGACTACACCGGCGGCGTGGAGCTGCCGGCCAGCTATCTGGAGGAGCAGAGCCCCTACAATACCCGCATCAACACCGGATTGCCGCCCACGCCCATCTGCAATCCCGGCATGGCCTCCATCCAGGCGGCGCTGAACCCCGCACAGACGAACTATTACTACTTCGCGCTGGACGCGGAGGAGGGCGTGCACAAATTCTTCAGAGATTACGACAGCTTTACGGCTTTCGTGGCGGAGCAGGATTATGCGGCATCGTAAGCCCGGCGCGCCGGAGCTTCTGGCCCCGGCGGGAGACAGAGAGAAACTGGAGATGGCGCTGCACTACGGCGCCGACGCGGTGTATCTGGCGGGCAAGCGCTACGGCCTGCGGGCCTTCGCGGGCAACTTTGACCCCGACGGCATGGCCGAGGCCGTGCAGATGAGCCACGCCGTCGGCGCGCTGGTGTATGTGACGGTGAACGTGCTGCCGCACGAAGCGGAGCTGCCGCTGCTGCCGGAGTATCTGGCGCAGCTTGCCGCCGCCGGGATCGACGGGCTGATCGTGGCGGATCTGGGCGTGATGGCGCTGGCGCGCAAGCACGCCCCCGGCGTGCCGCTGCACGTCAGCACCCAGTTCGGCGTCATCAACTCCGCCACCGCATGTATGCTCCACGACATGGGGGCGAAGCGGGTGGTGCTGGCGCGGGAGATGCGCCTGGAGGAGATCGCCGAGGTGCGCGCCCACACGCCGGCTGACCTGGAGCTGGAGGCCTTCGTCCACGGGGCGATGTGCGTCAGCTTTTCCGGGCGCTGCCTGCTGTCGAATTACATGACCGGGCGGGACGGCAACGGCGGCGTGTGCGCCCAGCCCTGCCGCTGGAAGTATCACCTGCTGGAGGAAAAGCGCCCCGGGCAGCTCTTTGAGATCACCGAGGACGAGCGCGGCACCCACATCATGAACTCGCGCGACATGTGCATGATCGAGCACGTGCGGGAGATGATGGACGCCGGCATCTCCAGCTTCAAGATCGAAGGGCGCATGAAAAGCGCCTACTACGCCGCCGTCAGCACCAACGCCTACCGCCACGCCATCGACGACGCGCTGGAGGGCAGGCCCTTTGACCCCGACTGGCTGGCGGAGTGCTATAAGATCAGCCACCGGGAGTATTCGACGGGCTTTTACTACGGCGAGCCGGGGCAATATTATCATGACAACATGTACGATTCCGACGCGGACGTGGTGGCCGTGGTGGAGCGCTGGGACGGCGAAGAGGCCTTCCTGACCGAGCGCAACAAGTTCTTCCGGGGCGACATGCTGGAGCTTCTCAACCGCACCGGCAAGCCCGTCCGCTTCGTCTGCGAGGACCTGCGGGACGGCGACGGCGCGCCCATCGACTGCGCCAACCACCCGATGATGCCGCTGCGCATGCGCCTGCCCACGGCGGCGGAGCGGCTTTCCATCCTGCGGAAAATAAAGACTTGACAAGCTTTGCAAACCTGTTAAAATAATACGGTACATAGTTTTCGGGCTGTGACGAAACGAGGTCAGATCCATCCCGGCTTGCAGAGAGAAAGCGCCCTGGTGAAAGCTTTCAGCCGTGCATCCTGACCGGCCATTTCCGAGCCCGGGCGCGAGGAGCGCCCCGGTCTGCGTCCCCGATACCGGACGCGCGAGATGTCCGCCTTTGCGGCGGATAATCAGGGTGGTACCGTGAATGTCCATTCGCCCCTGCTGGATCGGCAGGGGCTTTTTCTTTGCGGAAATACAAATTCGATATACGGAGGAATCAACATGTCGCATCCATCTTATTCCCTGAACGAGCTGCGGGAGAAGTTTCTGACCTTCTTCGAGTCCAAGGGCCATCTGCGCCTGCCCAGCTTTTCGCTGATCCCGCAGAATGACAAGTCCATCCTGCTCATCAACGCGGGCATGACCCCCATGAAGCCCTGGTTCAAGGGCGAGGAGGAGCCGCCCCGCCGCCGCGTGACCACCTGCCAGAAGTGCATCCGCACCGGCGACATCGACAACGTCGGCCACACCGCCCGCCACGGCACCTATTTTGAGATGCTGGGCAACTTCTCCTTCGGCGATTACTTCAAGCGCGAGGCCATCCACTGGGCCTGGGAGTTCCTCACCAGCCCGGAGTGGGCCGGCCTGGAGCCCGACCGGCTGTACCCCTCCGTCTTTGAGGGCAACGAGACCACCCCCGCCGATGACGAGGCCTTTGCCATCTGGCGCGACGAGATCGGCATCCCGGAAGACCGCATCTTCCGCTTCGGCAAGGCGGACAACTTCTGGGAGCACGGCTCCGGCCCCTGCGGCCCGTGCAGCGAGATCTACTATGACCGCGGCCCGGAGTACGGCTGCGGCAAGCCCGGCTGCACCGTCGGCTGCGACTGCGATCGCTATATGGAGGTCTGGAACGTGGTCTTCTCCCAGTTCGACAATGACGGCCACGACAACTATACCGAGCTGGTGCAGAAGAACATCGACACCGGCATGGGCCTGGAGCGCCTGGCGGTCGTGAGCCAGAATGTGGGCAGCCTCTTCGAGGTGGACACGGTGATGAACATCACCAACCGCGTCAGCGAACTGACCGGCGCCCACTAC
>SVKR01000109.1 GCA_015068365.1 Oscillospiraceae bacterium | reverse complement strand
AAGGCGAAAAGTCGTGGCGTGGGAATCCGTACTTCCTTTCATAGGAAAAACGGATTGCCACGGCCCCTTGCGGGGCCTCGCAATGACACATTGCGTATTTTGCAACGCGCCCATTATTCTTATTCTATCTTTCTTCCGGCTCACGCATCCGCAGCCGCGTCGTTTTCCCGGAGCAGGCGCTCAAACTCTCCCACCGGCATCGGCTTGTGGAAGAAATAGCCCTGCATCTCGCAGCAGCCCTGGTCGCGCAGGAAGTCGGCCTGCGCGTCGGTCTCCACGCCCTCGGCGATCAGCTCCATCCCCAGCGAGTGCACCATGCGGATCATGAAGCTGACGATGATGCGGCCCCGCTCGGTGTCCCCGGCGCCGCTGAGGAAATGGAGGTCCAGCTTGATGCGGTCCACCGGCACCTCCTTGAGCATGTGCAGGGAGGAATAGCCGCTGCCGAAGTCGTCCATCTCCACGGGAAAGCCCAGCTCGCGCAGGCGCGTCACGGTGCCGATGAGCATCTCCGGGTCCTCGGCGAAGGCCGATTCGGTGATCTCGATGCGCAGCTGGTCGCGGCCCAGGCCATAGGTCTCCGCCAGGCGGGTGAAAAGCTCCGGGATGTCCCGGCCGGAGCTCAGGTCGCAGCGCGACAGGTTTACGGAGACGGCGCGCCGGTGCCCGGCGGCGTTCCAGCGCTGCAGATCGCGGCAGACCTGCTCCCACACACAGCAGTCCAGGTCATAGATCAGTCCGGCGTCCTCCAGCGTGGGGATGAACTCCGCGGGCTGAAGCCGCCCCAGCTTGCCGTGGTTCCAGCGGCACAGCGCCTCCGCGCCGTTGATGCGCCCGGCGGCGTAGTCCACCTGGGGCTGATACCACACCTCGATCTCGCCGGAGCGGATGGCCGAGGGCAGGCGGCTGACGATGTCGGCCAGGCGTTTGCCCCTCTCCCACTGTTCGGGGTTGTAGACCTCATAGCCGTCGCGCCGGGCCTCGCGCACCTTGCGCTCCGCCACGCGGGCGTGGTCCAGGATGCGGTCAACGTCGATGTTCTGATAGTCCTCCGGCGTCAGGATATACACCCCGGCGCAGATCTGCACCCGCGTCTCCAGCCCGCGGTCGATGAAATAGTTGCGCAGGGGCTCGTAGACGGTCTCCTCCTCGCGGTCCAGCTTGTCGCTGTCCTCGATGACGCGGAGGAAGGCGAAGCGGTCGCCGGAGACGCGGCACAGCGCCTCGTCGTCGCGCAAAATCTTCATCGCGCTGCTGACCCAGAAGCGCAGCAGCTCATTACCCACGGACCAGCCCAGGCTGTCGTTGATGTATTTCATGTTCCGCACGTTGTTGTAGGACAGCAGGTACGGCACGTCGGGATTTGCGCGCAGCAGCTCCTCCACCCGGCTGCGAAAGCCGTTCAGGCTCAGCGCGCCGGTCAGCGGGTCATAGTCGATGGCCTGGCGCAGCTTTTCCTCGTTTTCCCGGCGGAAGCTGCGCTGGTGCATCACCATGATGGCGATGATCGCCGCCAGCAGCAGCACGCCCAGCAGCACCGCCAGACCGTAGCGATAGAAAAAGTCGCCCACGTCATAGCGGTAAAGCTGGCGGGAGGTATAGGCCAGGATGACGGCCTGGCGGCGCGTCTCCGGCACGGCGGCGATGCCGCGGTTCAGCCGCTCGATGACGGCGCGGCCGGCCGGGGTGTCCAGCGTGCCCACCCGGAAGTCCATGGAGAACATGGCCGAGGGCTGCACGGTCAGATCGGCGTAGGAGGGCTTTTGCAGCACATAGCTCCAGACATAGGAATTGTGCAGCAGCGCGTCCACCTGCCCGGTGCGCAGCGCGCGCACGCACTGGCCCATGGTGTCGTAGAAGCCGATCTCCATCCCGGGATAGAGCTGGCGCACGGTCTCCGCCCCGCCGCCCAGCGAGCGCAGCATACCCACCCGCAGCCGGTTCAGATCCTCCAGCTTGCGGTTGCCCCAGGTGACCAGGGTGAAGGGGGTCTGGGTCAGATTGTCCGAGACGATGCTGCTCTGCCCGGCGGCGCTGGTGATGCTGCTGCCGAGGGGCATGACGACGTCATAGGCCGGGCTGTCCAGCGCGTCTTTCAGCGTCGGCTCCGAAACGGTGCGGAACACGACCTCGTACCCCGCCTCCTGCGCGGCGGCGCGCAGCAGATCCGGCCCGATGCCGACGATCTCGCCGCTGTCCGCGTCCGTGTAGAAAACAGGGCAGCGGTCCGCCGGCACGCCCACGGTCAGCACGTCGCCGTCCGCAGCGGCGGCAGCGCCCGCAAGAGCGCAAAGCAGCGCCGTCACCGCGCAAAGCACGGCGCCCAGGCGCAGCAGAGCCTGCTTTGCCGTCTTCAAGTGCATCCCCCCCTTCCTCCGGATCAAAGCATTTCACCTTATTTTAAATCAGTATACACGATTTGGTCCGATCTTACAAGAGGGGAAAAAACTGTGGGCAATTTCCACCCCTGGCACGCACAGCTCACTCAAACAACGGCGTCGTCTCCAGGAAAAAGGCGCTGATCTCCTCCGGCGTATATTGGCTGTTGCGCGCCCACCAGCGCACGGTCTCGGCAAAGTCGCAGACCATGTGGTTGAGCAGATAGGCGTGCGGCACCGGGCTGTCCGGGCGCAGGCCGGAATGGGCGAACACGCCCTTCAGCTGCTCCTTGAACGCGGCCATGAAGATTTCGCCGCCCTCCCCGGAGAGGATGCCGGGCAGATAGGCCATGTGCTCCTGCAAATGATACAAAATGTGCGTGATGACCGCCGCGGTATTGTGCTCCTTTGAAAAATCGTGCGTCCGCTCCTTGCCCAGGTCCTCGGAAAACACGTGCTCAAATACGTCGGCGCACAGCGTGCGCAGCAGGTCGTCCTTCGTCTCAAAGTGGGCATAGAATGTCGCCCGGCCCACGTCCGCTTCGCTGATGATGTCCTGCACCGTGATCCGGCTGTAGCTCTTCCGCGCCAAAAGGCCGGTAAAGGCCCGGAAAATGGCCTCTCTCGTCTTCCGCTGTCTCCGGTCCATGTTCTCCCTCCTGTACACTTTTCAAAAATCTGTTCCGTAACGAACGATCCGCGCGTCTTTGACGCTTGAAGCGCCGCGCCCGCCCGCATATAATAAACACAGTGTTCAGTATCGAATATAATATACAGTAAAATGCACTGCACGTCAAGGAGGGCCTCATGCTGAACCGCTGGCTGGAAAATGAACCGAAGGAAACACTGGTTTGCGCTGCCGTGTCCGCCGTCGCGCTGGTGCTGAGCCTCACCGGCGTCGGGCGCAAAAGCCTGCCCGTCGACATCGCCTGGATCGCCATCTGCCTGTGCGGCATTCCGATCCTCGTGGGCGCGATCAAGGGCGTTTTGCTGGAGCACGACATCAAGGCCGACCTTCTGGTGTCCCTGGCGCTGATCGCGTCCGTGGCGACGAGGGAGTATTTCGCCGCGGGCGAGGTGGCGCTCATCATGCAGATCGGCTCGCTTCTGGAGGATTACACCTCCGGGAAAGCCCGGGCGGGCATCGAAAAGCTGCTCCGCATCCGCCCGCAGACGGCGCGTGTGCTGCGCGGCGGCGAGGCAGCGGAGGTCCCGGTGGAGCAGGTACAGGTGGGCGACGTCCTGCGCGTCCTCGCGGGCGAGACCGTCCCCGTGGACGGGACGATCCTGGAGGGCGAGACCGCCATCGACCAGTCCGTCATGACGGGCGAGAGCATCCCCGTGGACAAGGTGCCCGGCGATGCCGTACGCAGCGGCACGCTCAACCAGTTCGGCACCTTCACCATGCGCGCCGACGCCGTCAGCGCGGACAGCTCGCTGCAGCGGATGGTGCGCCTTGCGGAGGAGGCGGAGGCGAACAAGGCGCCCATCGTCACGGCGGCGGACCGCTGGGCGACCTGGCTGGTCGTCATCGCCCTGTCCTGCGCCGTCCTCAC
This sequence comes from Oscillospiraceae bacterium, assembly GCA_015068365.1. GTDB lineage: Bacteria > Bacillota > Clostridia > Oscillospirales > Oscillospiraceae > SVKR01. The sequence goes on along the minus strand of SVKR01000109.1, from coordinate 15,881 downwards.
CTGGATCTTCACGGGGCAGTTTCTGCGCGCCGTCACGGTGCTGGTGGTGTTCTGCCCCTGCGCGTTCATTCTCGCCACGCCCACGGCCGTGCTCGCCGGGATCGGCAACGCGGCGAAGTACGGGATCATCGTGCGCTCCGGCGACGCGCTGGAGCGGCTTGCGCGCATCCGGCGCGTCGCCTTTGACAAGACCGGCACGCTGACCTGCGGAAAGCCGCAGGTGACCGCCGCCGTGTCCGCCTCCGCACGCTTCTCCGACGCGGACGTGCTGCGCATCGCGGCGCTGGCGGAGGAGCGCTCCGAGCACCCGCTCGGCAAGGCCATCTGCGCGGCCTGCCCCCGCTCCGACGGCGCGGGCGCTGAAGGCTTCCGCGTGGTCGCCGGGCAGGGCGTGTCCGCCGTGGTGGAGGGCGCCGCGGTGCTCGTCGGCAAGGCGGAGTTCATGCGCGCGCAGGGCATCGACCTGGGTGCCTGCCCCCCGGCGCCGGACGAGGGCGCGACGGTGGTCTACGTCGCCGCGGACGGCGCGGCCATCGGCCTCATCGCCCTGCGCGACACCCTGCGCCCGGACGCGAAGGCGACGGTCGAAGCGCTGCGGGCCGAGGGCATCACCCCCATGCTTCTGACGGGCGACAACGCACAAGCCGCGGCGGCCATCGCATCCGAGGCCGGCATCAGCGAGGTGCACGCCGATGTGCTGCCGGAGGACAAAATGCGCATCATCAGGGAGCGCGCCGGCGGCGCGGAGCCGGTCTGCATGATCGGCGACGGCGTCAATGACGCCCTCGCCCTCACGAGCGCGGACGCGGGCATCGCCATGGGCGGGATCGGGTCGGACATCGCGGTGGAAGCCGCCGACGCAGTGCTTGTGAGCGATGAGCTCCGGCGCCTGCCCTATCTGTTCCGGCTCATGCGGAAGGTCATGAACAAGGTGCGGGTCAACATCATCGCGTCCCTGGTCATCAATCTGACCGCCGTTGTGCTCTCCGCCCTCGGCGTCCTCAGCCCGGTCACCGGCGCGCTGTGGCACAACTGCGGCTCGGTCTTCGTCGTCGTGAACGCCGCGCTGCTGCTGCGGCTGAAGGACGACTGAGCCGTGTGCGCCGGAAAGCGTAACCCCCATCCCGCGAGAGCGCGGGATGGGGGTTTTTCATATCAAAAAGGCTTTTTTCATAAGAACAAACACCCCCCGGGTTGCCCCGGGGGGTGCTCCGTTCAGTCAGTCAGTTCTGACCTCACGGTAAGGGGGTTTGCGAATTACTTCCGCGCAACGTTCATGCAGAAGTTCAGGATCATGGTAGCCAGCTCGGCACGGCCGGCGTTCTGCGTCGGAGCGAGGACCTTGTGGTTGCCCTCAGCGCCGCAGCACACACCGGCGCCCACGGCCCACTTGACATAGGGCAGAGCCCAGGCGCTGATCTCGTCAACGCCTTCATAGCCAGCCAGGTCGGAGGTGGCGCTCACGTCGAAGCCGTAGAACTGTGCGTAACCGTAGAAGATCTTGGCGATCTGCTCGCGGGTGACCATGTCGTTGGGCCCGAAGGTGCCGTCGCCATAGCCGTTCACGATGCCGTTGCCGGCAGCCCACATGATCGCGTCATAGAACCAGTCGTCCGGGTTCACGTCCTTGAAGGTGATGGGGCTGGCGGAGATCGGGTGACCGGCGATGTTCCACAGCGTGGTAACGACCTGAGCGCGGGTGGTCAGGCCAAGCGGCTGGAACTTGTCGTTGCCGAAGCCCTGCATGATGCCGTTCTCCAGGCAGAAGTGGATGCCGTCATGATACCATGCAGCGGGATCCAGATCGCTGAACTTCAGCAGCACGCAGTTGTAGCCGGTGCAGCCCTGGTAACCGGTGCTGTAACCGCTGATGATGCCCTTGCCGACGGAGGGATCGTTGTCGTTCTCGGGCACGAAGGTGGCGGTGACAGTCACATTGCCCTTGGGCATCGTGAAGCTGTACAGGCCGTTCGTGTCGGCAGCGATCTCAACCGGCGTGGTGTTGGTCGCAGTGGTGTAAGCAACGCTGGCTGGACGGCACAAACTCCCACTCATCCTGTTTGAGAGAGGTCGTGTCGTTCTTTTTGGCAGTCCAGCCCTGGAACTCATATCCCGCAATCTTAAATTGATTCGGGGAGAGCTTGACGGTCTCATGTTTGCCCACGATGTCGGGTTCCATGGTGCCGGTGGCGGTAGTGCCCTCCGGGGCGTTTGCCTCATAGTTGATCGTGAAGAGATCGTCGAATTTTGCAATGAGGCTGCCATTCACCGGGTAATCCCAAAGCTTATCGGCCACAGGCTTGCCTTCCGCATCATAGAACTGCTCATTGCCTGCTTTATAAGTGCCTCCATCTTCAACGGCATTGTAGTAGCCAAGGAAGATCTGTCCTTCCGGAACCTCGGGCATAGCCGCAGCGGGCATCTCGGGAAGCGCTTCCTTGTAGCCCACTTCCGCATAGATTTCATAGCTGCTGAACGCAGCATCAGTGTGGAAGAAAATTTTGTAGGCAGCATCTCTCCACTTGGCGTAGAGCTCATACGCTCCGCCATCCTCAGGGGCAAGCGTAACTTCCCCGTCGTCTACGTCAGTGAGATTAGTTACCTTTTCTCCATCCGCATGGACAACCTCACCGTCTTTCTCCGTAGCCCATCCGTCAAAGTGATAACCTTTCCTGGTAAAGGCATTTTTCGTAAGCGCCTGTGTAACGCCGAAGGCAAAGGGCTCATCCGCCATAGTGCCCTCGCCGCCGTTGGGATCAAACTTGACGGTATAGGTCTTGTCCGCCCAGGTGGCGTTGACCGTCAGGTCCTCAGCGGGCATTTTGTCGGGGAGTGAAGCCCAGCCGGCGAACTTCTGGTTCGCCTTCGTCGGATTGGCAGGCAGGACCGTGGTCAGCGCCGTGTCGCATGCCACGGTGTAGGCTTCGTACTTTTCACCGTCGACATTGAAAGTCAGCGTATACTCATTCGCCGTCCACTTGCCGTAGAGGTTGATGTTCCAGGTTGTATCCACAGGAATGCGCGTCGTCGCGGCGGTATTACGCGCCCATGTGCTGTACCAGCCGTTAAAGGTATAGCCGGGCTTCACCGGAGCTTCAGCCAGAGGTTCGATCGGCAACTCCGCCTTCGTGAATGTACGGCCCAGAGCGGTAAGCTCACTGTCGTCGGCGTCGTAATACGTGATCGTGTACGTAGCCAGCGCAACCGTGTAGCCGCCTTCGCCCTCTACGAATGCGTTGCCGCGGGTGAGGAACTTATCGTCCGGCTTCTCGGCAAACGTACCGCCGGTGATTTCGATCGTTCCGTTCTCATTATCGCTGCTGACAGCGCCAGAGAACGTGCCGCCGGAAATCTTGATCTCCGCTTTGCGACCCGAAGCGGGTTCATTATCCGTAACGATTGCGACCGGACCAGTGAACGTACCGCTCTGGATATCGAAGGCGGGGCTGCCGGGATAGCCGCCCGTCGTCCGCACCGCAGCGATCGCATAGCCGCCGGTAGAGGGCCCGTTACTGCTGGCAACGTGCGTCGGCGCCGCAGCCGTTGCGGTGATCGTCGGATTGCCGTTGATTACGATATTCGTATTGCCCGACTTTGCCTCAATGCCGCTGGGGCCGCTGATGGTGCCGCCATTGATCGTGAGCGTACCGGCCTGCGGATGATAGATCGCGGGGATCTCGCCGCTGGTGCTGGTATTCTTCACGACCGCGCCGTCATTGATCGTGATGTTGGTCTCTTTGAAGTTGGACGAACCGTTGCCGGAAATGGCAGCGGAGGGGCCGCTGACAGACACGGTACCGTCCACAGTCAGGGACTGGCCGCCGGTGTTCGTACCAAAGATCGAAACACCGTAGCAGTACTTCGTGGAAACGGTTACGCCGCTGCCGATGGTCAGTGCGGTCGCAGCTTCGTCGCCGTTGCTGTTGCCAACACGAATCACAGAGCTGCCATCGTCGTTGACCACGCCGCCGGTAACCGTGCCGGTTCCGGTCAGATTCAGGGTACCGTTCGTGACATGGAAAACACGATTGCCCATACCATTGATTTCGTGGCCGTTCAAATCAATGTTGACCGTATTTCCCTTGCCGATTGTAAGGAATGTCTCGCCAGTAGCGAATGCAATATCGTCTACCAATTTGAGATTGACAGTAGTGCTCGTGCTCTCGACACCTGTTTTTAAGGCGGCATACGTGGATACGTCATCCGAGTATGTCGTCTCCGCCGCCATTGCCGAAACCGGCAGCAGCGAAACCAGCAGGCACAAGCTCAGAAGCAATGCCAAAGTTTTCTTCATGGTCTTCCTCCTAACTGATAATCTTTTTTCGTCCCGCTTTCGCGGACGTTGGCTTGTCCCAAGCGGGACGGAGAATACAGGGGGTTGTTGCTGGGGTAAATGCTGGGGTTTGCTGGGGTTTGCTTGGGGCAGTGCTGAGGTTCAATACAGTTTCTTCTTCACCTCATCCTTCGATTATTGCGGCCGACCGGGTGTTCGGCCTTCCTCCTTTCCGGCGTTCCCGGCAAGGCGGAGGCTGGCTCCGCCCGGATGCCACAGCCCTCATATATTGTGAGGGCATGTTAAATCATTTAACATAATACCCCCATGCGCCGGTTTTTGCAAGGGGGTTTTTCCAATTCAGGCAGAAAAACCCCGGGGACGTGGCATTTTGTCACATCCCCGGGGTTTTTCCTCGCGCGCGCGTGCGCGCGTATAATTTATATATAGTATTCCGGCCGCCCGCGCCAAGGGGATCAGTCCTCCTCGTCCAGCGCGCCGGCGCGCAGCAGGCCCAGCATCACGTCCGCCACCTGCGGGTCGAACTGCAATCCGCGGTTGCGCTCCAGCTCGTCGATGATGCGCTCGGTGCTCAGCCGGTCGCGGTAGACGCGGTTGGTGTTCATCGCGTCATATGAATCCGCCACGCAGATCATCCGCGCGATGAAGGGGATGTCCTCCCCTTTCAGCCCGTCGGGATAGCCCCGGCCGTCATAGCGCTCGTGGTGATAGCGCGCGCCCTCCCCGGCGTTTTTCAGGCTTTTGAAGTGGCTGAGGATCTCCCCGCCCCGGACGGTGTGGGATTTGATGATCTCGAACTCCTCGTCCGTCAGCTTGCCGGGCTTGCCCAGGATGCTGTCCGGCACGCCGATCTTGCCGCAGTCGTGCAGCAGCGCGATGTAGTACACGCGGTCCAGGTCCTCCCCGCTGATGCCCATCTCCCGCGCGATGCACCGGGTGTAGATGGCCACGCGCTTGGAGTGGCCGTTGGTGTAGGGGTCCTTCGCGTCGATGAAGCCGGTAAAGGTCTCGATGGATTCGTTGATGATCTCGTTGTCGCGTTCGTGCCGCTCCTGGTACTTGCGGATCTGCGCGGAGGTGATGGCGTACACGACCAGGGCCACCAGCCACAGCGCCAGGATGCCCACCGCCACCCAGAACAGCGGCTCACTGGTCAGCACCCGGTGGAAGCGATAGTCCAGCAGCAGCGTGGAATCGGCCTCGATGCTCTCGCCGATGGCGACGTACAAAATCAGGCCCGGCGTGGTGCCCTCATGCGGCCCGATGGGCACCTCCATGGCGTTCTGGCTGGCGCTGGGGTAGTAGATGAGATAGTCCCCGGCGTGCATGGTGACGAGGGCCTCGCCGTCCACGGTCACGGTCTCCAGCTCGTACAGCGCCGGGTCAAACTCGCGCATGTCCGGCACCGTGGCCACCGTCTCCCCGCCGGCGACGTCCTGGTGGATCTCCAGCGCGCCGTTCCACGCCGAGGCGATGTACGCCTCCTGCCCCAAGTTGAGCTGGAAGCGGAACTGCTCCACCTCGTCGCCCGTGTTGTTGTTGATGGAAAAGTCGTAGGTATAGGCCTGGTAGTTGTTCTCCGTCAGTCCGGCGTTGTTGAAGTCGAAGACCTTGCCCCAGGTGCTGCTGCGCGCCGCGGCGCGCACGGACAGCTCGCCCGGCTCGCCCTCCCCGGCGAAGAGCATCGGCCCGGACAGGGCCGATTCATGCCGGGTGTTGTTGAAGGTGTTGGTCTTCACCGCGCTCAGCACCATGCAGAGCAGCCCCGCCGCGAAAATGGCGGCAAACAGCGCCGTGGCTTTTTTCCTGTTTTGCTTCATCATGTTCCTGTCCCCGTTTTATTTCCGCATCAGCCCGCCGCCTCGGTGCGCTTGCTGCTCCTTTTATTCTCATACAGCGCCTCGTCCGCCCGCTGCATGCAGCTTTGCAGGGTGTCCGGCTCGTCCATAAGCGGGGAAAACCCGATGCTGACGGTCAGCCGGAAGGGCAGGCCCTCCCGCTCCTCTGCCTGGCGCAGCTCCTCCCGGATGGTCTCGGCCACCCGCTCCACCACGCCGGGGATCGCCGGGTGCAGGATCAGCACGAACTCGTCCCCGCCGTAGCGGCACAGAAAGCTGCGCTGCGCCATCGTCTCCGCCACGTGCTTCAGCGTGTCGGACAGCAAAATCAGCGCCCGGTCGCCCTCGGCGTGGCCGTAGGTGTCGTTGATCTTCTTGAAGTCGTTGACGTCGAGCATCATCACGAAGGTCATGCGCCCGTCGGGGCGGGCGTTGGACTTCTGCGCGACGTAGCGCAGAAGCTGCCCGCGGTTGTTCAGCCCGGTCAGCGGGTCGAGAGAGATCTGCCGCTCCATGCTCTGCAAGTAGAAGATCAGCATCAGCACCGTGCAGGCAAAGCAGAAGACCGGCAGCTGCTGGTTGATGAGGATCTCCACCAGCCCGCCGAGGATGACGATCAGCGGGAAGAAGCCGACGAAGCAGTGCTTGCGCCGCTCGTCGGGGCTTTCCTCATGGCGCAGGCGCTGCACCGCGTAGATGATGATGGCGATGATATAGATGTACGGCACGGCCAGGAAGAAGACGTAATACAGCGGCTTCAGCTCCAGCGCCGGGGACAGAAGCGCCTGCGGCGCGGCCAGGTACACCGCCACAAGCCCGATGACGGACACCAGGAAGGGGAAGTTGACGGCAATCTTGTTCAGCAGCCGCTCCCGGTGGGGCGCAGCCTCCACCGCCATGACGTAGCGCAGCCAGGAATAGGTGATGAGCGACATGAAGATGCAGTTGGCAAAGTTGGTGGCCACCACGGAGCTCAGCGTCCGGGGCAGCACGCCGGCCTCCACCGCCGTCCACACGCAGTCGGCGGCGAAATAGACCATGAAGGCCAGCAGGGCGTTGTCAAACTTGATCTGCTTCTCCTGCCGCGAGGCGTTCAGCAGATCGTGCACCAGCATCACGCCGAAGATGACAAGGCACATGATATTCGCTTCTGTATAATAAAGAAAGTACTGCTTCATCCCGAACCCGTCCGTCGCGTAGTTGCCTATACTATACTTTAATTATAATGTAACACTCCGGAGAAAGCAATACAGAATCCTAGTCCTTCTCCAGCACGGCGCGGTCCACCATGCCCATGCGCGACGCCACGTTCAGCAGCGACAGCGGCAGCACGAACATGTCGAAGGCGGTGATGTAAAAATCCGTCACCAGATCGACCGTCAGCGCCACGGCCACCGCCTCGGCGGGAATGCCCATCTGGGCGAAGAGGATGGAGTACGCCACCGCGGCCCCGCCGGGGATGGGCGGCATGGCAATGGCCATCACCGCGCTGACGAACACCGCGACGGCCACCCAGCCCACGGAGCAGGCAACGCCGTACTCCCCGGCGAAGTAGAACACCGTCACGACGAAGTAAAGCGCCGAGATGGGCGCGTGCAGCACCATGCCCAGCGGGATGCCGAAGGAGCACAGCGACGGGGCGATACCGTACTTCTTCTCGCTGACGGTCATGTTGCTGGAGAAGGACGCGGCGCTGGAGGCCGTGGCCAGCGCCACGAGGAAGGTGGGCAGGCCCTTTTTCGCCAGCAGCAGGGGGCTGACCTTCTGCCGCGCCGCCGTCACGAGCAGGAAGCCCGCCGCGGCCAGCACACACAGCCCCAGGGAGATCAGCAGCATCCGCCACGTCCCGCCCAGGGTGTCCAGATCGCCGGACCAGAAGAGGTTCAGCACCACGAGGAAGATGACGAAGGGCACCAGGCGGCTGATGAACTCCATGAGGAACTGCACCAGATAGTTCACCTGCTCGATGGCGACGGCCACGGCGCTGGTCTTGCGGCCGAGGAACAGCAGCGCGATGCCGATGACCACGGCCAGGAAGATGATCTGCAAGGTGTTGCCCGTGGCGAAGGGCTCGATGATGGTGGCGGGGAAAATGCCCAAAAGCATCTGGGCGATGGAGGACAACTGCGCCTCCTGCCCCGCGCCGCCGGACAGATCCAGCCCGAACAGCGGAAGGCTCACCGCCGCGCAGGCGGCCACCAGGAACACCGTGCCCACATAGCCCAGCATCAGCTTTTTGCCGATGCGGCCCAGGGTGGCCGCGTCGCCGATGCCATAGATGCCCCAGGCCACGGACAGGAAGATCATCGGCCCGGCGATGCAGCTCAGAATGTCGAAAAACGTGTCATAGACCGGCACCACGATGCCCTGCTGCAGCGCGGAGAGCAGCGGCTGCGGCAGCAGAAGCTGCCCCAGGATGCCGATGAGCGCCGAGGCGGCGATGACCAGCCCCAGCGTGGGCAGCTGGCCCAGCCGCTTGCGGCGCACGCGGAAGTAGATGCGGTTGCACCCGCCGACGTAGCTGTACTCCGGGGCCAGGTGCAGGTTTTCCAGCACCCCGCCGCAGTACGGGCCGAAGTCCCCGGTCTCGTCGCGGTAGGGGTCCAGCGGCGCGCCTGACAGCTCCAGGCTGATGAAGGGGGCCAGAAGCCGCTGCCCCATGCAAAGGCGCACCTGCGCCCCGGCGTCGGCGCGCTCCAGCCAGAAGAGCATGCACTCCTCCGCCGCCAGGCGATAGCGCAGCGCCTCGCGCCGGGGCAGCTTCAGCCCGGCGCAAAATGCCGCGATCTCCTCCGCCGCGGCGTCGCAGGCGCTCTGGTCCAGCACATAGGTCCTGTCAAACGGCGTCATGGGTCACTTCTCCTCTCCGCCGGCGGCGTCCAGCCGCGCCAGCACGGCGCACATCTCCGCGCGCGTCGCGGCCTGGGCCGGGGCGAACACGCCGCCGCCCCGCCCGGTCAGCACGCCGCGCTGCGTCAGCCACTGCACGGCAGGGCGCGCCCAGGGGGCGATGTCCTGCGCGTCGGCATACTCCGGCAGCGCGCCCTCCGCCCCGTCAAGGTCTGCTCCGGCGGCGCGGCAGAGCAGCACGGCCAGCTCCTGGCGCGTCACGGTCCGCTCCGGGCGGAACGTGCCGTCAGGATAGCCCAGCGCGATGCCCGCACCGGCGGCCCAGCGGACAGCGGGCGCGTACCACGCGCCGTCGTCCACGTCGGAGAAGGGCGCCGTGGCCTCCCCCGCTGCCGCGCTTCGCCCGGCGCGGGCCCACAGCGCGGTGACGGCCATAGCGCGGCTGATGGGCAGATCTGGGGCAAAGACCCCGTCGCCCATGCCCTGCATCACGCCGCGCTCCAGCGCCCGGCGGACGAAGGGCGCGTACCAGGCGCCGTCGTCCACATCGTCAAACGCCGCCAGCGGGTCGGGCGTCTCCGATGCATCTGCGGCGGGAATGTACGGGTCGGGCGCGGCGGGCTGCACCGTCGCAAGGCGCGGATACGTCGTGACGGCGCTCGCCTCCCCCACCCGGGCAAAGGCGCGCGTCAGCGTGCTGTCCGTCCAGGTGAAGAGCGTATAGTGCCCCTCCGCCGAGCCGATGCCCTCGGAGAGGTAGCCCGCGTGCCCGTAGAGGAAGGCAAGGGGCAGCGTCTCCCAGCTCTCGCCGCTGACCTTCACGGCGTCCAGGCTGTCGCCCCGGGCGAGGAAAAACTCCGCCTCGCCCTTGGAGTGGTCGTGCCCGAAGAGGAACAGAATATCCATCCCGTACGCGTTTGCATAGCGGTTCAGCAGCGCGGCGGCCCGGTCTGCGCTGTCGATGTTATACGCCGCGTCGCCCGCCCAGGGGCGCAGGGGCGCCCCGGCGGTGTCCACGCTCTCGGCCTGCCGGCCCAGCACGTGCAGTCCCGCGTGCGCGGCGATGACGATCAGCGCGGCGCGGTCACGCTCCGATGCGTCGCTGAGAAACTCCTCCAGCTGCGGCAGGACGCCGTCGTAGGACCAGGCGCTCTCGCCCAGGCCGTAATAGTTGATGCCGTAGACCAGCAGCCCGCCTGCTGCGGCGCTGCTGCCGCCCTTTTGCGCGGCGGTGCGCCAGTCAAAGACGCGCCCCACCCCGTCGCGGAAGTCCTCGCCCGCGCCGAGCCCGGCGTCGATGCTGGCCTGGGCCACGGCGCCGTTCGGCTCATGGTTGCCGCCCACGTACACCGTGTCCAGCCCGCCGAGCTGCCCCGCGATCTTTGGCAGATACTCCGCTGCAAGCACCGCGTCCGTCGGCGTTCCGCCGTTGACCCAGTCGCCGGTGCAGACCACCAGCGCGGGCACCTGCCCGCCGTGCGCGGCCATGACCTCGGCAATGGCCGTGCCGATCATCTCAAAGTCCTCATGCACGTCGGAGAACACCAGGAAGGAATCCGGCAGCACGCCCGCCGCCACGAGGAAATTCACCGTGACGGACGTTTCGCGGTAGTAGTTCCCCGCCGCGTCCCGGCCGGACACCGTGCAGAAGATGGGGTAGACCCCCGGCGCGCGCCCGGTCAGCGCCGCCGCGGCGGCGGCAGGGTCTGCATAGCCCTCGCCGCCGGCATACCATATGATTTCCGGGGACAGCACCGCGCCGTCCACCCCCACGCTGAGCGCCGGGGGCAGATAGCCGCTGGCGGCGATGACCCAGCCCGGCGCGCTCGGCTGCCGGGTGATGCAGCGGCTCAGCGTCTCCCCCGCGGCGTACAGCGTCACCGCCGCGGCCGCGCCGGCGTCGCGCGTGGCGCAAAAGCTCCCGTCCGGCGCGAGGGCCAGATAGGCGCTGACATCGTCAGAGATGTAATAGACGTTCCCGTTGACATAGCTCCAGCTACCGCTGCCGCCGCCGGGGGTGCGCATCGCTGGCGCGCCGTCCGGGGGCGGAGTGCCGGGACCGGGGGCAGCGCGCCGGGCAGTCAGCGTCAGCGACAGGTCCGTGTCGCAGGAGAGGGTATAGTCCCCGGCATTCAGCGTCGTTGTGCGCGCGGCGCCGCTGCCGCCGGAGGAGGCGGCGGAGTACGCCCACACCGGGGAGACCTCCCCGCCGCGCTCCACGGCGAGAAAGGCGCTGCCCCCGCCGGGCACTGCCGCGCCCAGAAGATAGCGCCCGCCGTCGGCGAAGCCGGTCACCTGGTAATAGGTCGTGCCGCCGAAGGTCACCGTGCCGTCCGCCGGCGTCAGTTCAAGCGCGCAGACGGCGGCGCCCTCCGCGGCAAAGGCCGGGAGCGCCCCGGTGAGCAGCAGCGCGCACAGCAGCAGCGCGCAAAGCGCGCGCCGCGCCGCCCTTCGTCCTGTGAATGAATCTTTATGCATCGTGATTCTCCCTGTCCCGAAACGGGACGGTCCCGCGTGGTTCCTGCCGCCGCGGCGCGCAGCACCGCGGATAAGATTCAGTTTATCACAGCGGCCCGCAAATCGCAAGCCGCCCCATGCGCCGAAGCGCCGGACTTTTTTCCGCAAAAAAGCCTTGGGGCCGAGTTGCCCCAAGGCTTTTGATCCGATGTATGCGCACTGCCTTGTCAACTTCCCCGTGCGGAGAAAGGGGCTTGCATTTCGCGCGGGGCTGTATTAGAATACAGCAGTAAGCATCAGGTAACCATGGACGATAGAACCGTGACCGCCCATCATGACGGAGTTCCGTGTGCTATGGAACGTCGGATGGGCGATGCGCTTCTATACAGGTTAGCTGAACCTAACGCACACAAAGAGAAAAACAGGAGGAACAAAACCATGACACTCGGAGGAAAGATCGCACTGTTTCTGGGCGGAACGCTGTTCGGCTCCGCCGGCTTCAAGCTGTTAAGCAGCGCCGACGCGCGCAGGGCCTACAGCCACGTGACCGCCGCGGCGCTGCGCTGCAAGGACGACGTGATGCGCGCTGTCGAGCAGGTGCAGGACGGCTGCGCGGACATTCTGGCCGACGCGAAGCAGATCAACGCCCGGCGCGAAGAGGACGCCGCGGCGGAGTACATCGAGGGCGAAGAGACGGCGCAATGAGGTTCCTGGTCCTTCACGCCACCCCCGGGCGGCTGCGGCTGCGCGCCGGGGGGCGCAGCATGACGCTGGAGCAGGCCGATCTGCTGGAGGCCTGGATCGCCGCGCTGCCGGGGGTGGACCGGGCGCAGGTGCGCGAGCGCACCATGAGCGTGACGGTGCTCTATCACGGGGACGAGCGCGCGCTGCGCACGGCGCTGGCGGGCTTTTCCTTCGCCGCAGCGGCGCGCGCCGCCGCGCCCGCGCCCCACTCCAGCCGCGCCATGAACCGCGCGTACAAGGAAAAGCTGGTCTTTCTCGTGCTGCGCCACTATGCAAAGCGGCTTTTCCTGCCCGCGCCGCTGCGCATGGTGCTCAGCGTCTTCAGCGCCGCGCCCCGCGTCCTGCGGGCCGTGCGCACCCTTTTGCGCGGCCGGCTCACCGCAGACGTGCTGGACGGCATCGCCATCGCCGTCTCGCTGCTGACCGGAGACCACGGCACGGCGGGCTCCGTCGGCTTTCTGCTCAGCCTGGGCGAGACGCTGGACGAGTGGACGCACAAGAAATCCGTGGACGACCTGGCGAGGAGCATGGCGCTGCAGGTGGACCGGGTGTGGCGGCTGGGCGAGGACGGCGCGCAGGAATCTGTCCCCCTCGCTCTCGTCCGCCCCGGCGAGCGGATCGTGGTGCACACGGGCCACGTCATCCCGCTGGACGGCACCGTGGAGCAGGGGGACGTCATGCTCAACCAGGCGTCGCTGACCGGGGAGAGCGTCCCCGTGGCGAAGCGGCCCGGCGCGTCGGTCTACGCCGGCAGCGTCGTGGAGGAGGGCAACTGCGTCCTGCGCGTGACGGGCGCGGCGGGCGAGAACCGCTATGACCGCATCGTCCGCATGATCGAGGACTCCGAGCGCCTCTCCTCCGGCGCGGAAAGCCGGGCCAGCCGCCTGGCCGACCGCCTGGTGCCCTGGTGCCTGGGCGGCAGTGCGGCCACCTGGCTGCTGACCGGGAACACGGCCCGGGCCATCTCGGTGCTGATGGTGGACTTCTCCTGCGCGCTGAAGCTCTCCATGCCGCTGAGCGTCCTGTCCGCCATGCGCGAGGCGCAGCGCCGCCGGATCACCGTCAAGGGCGGGAAGTATATGGAAAAGCTCAGTGCGGCGGACGTGGCGATCTTCGACAAGACCGGCACGCTGACCTGCGCCTGCCCGACGCTGCGCACGCTCGTGCCCTTCCACGGGCAGGACGCCGGCGAGATGCTGCGCATCGCCGCCTGCATGGAGGAGCATTTCCCCCACTCCGTCGCCAACGCGGTGGTGCGCGCCGCCGCCGGGCGCGGCCTTTCCCACAGCGAGATGCACAGCGAGGTGGAATACGTCGTCGCGCACGGCATCGCCACGAAGATCGACGGCGTGCGCGCCGTCATCGGCAGCGGGCACTTCATCTTTGAGGACGAGGGCGCCGTGGTCGCGCCGGAGGACCGGGCGCGCTTTGACGCGCTGCCGGAGGACTGCTCCTGGCTCTATCTCGCGATGGACGGGGTGCTCTCCGCCGCCATCGGCATCTTTGACCCGCTGCGCCCGGAGGCGCAAAGCGCCGTCGCGGCGCTGCACGCCGCCGGCATCGGGAAAACCGTGATGCTCACCGGGGACAGCCGCCGGACCGCGGCCTCCGTCGCCGCGCAGCTGGGCGTGGACGACTACCGGGCAGAGGTGCTGCCGGAGGACAAGGCTGCTTTTATTCGCGCGGAGCAGGCCGCGGGCAGGTGCGTCCTCATGATCGGGGACGGCATCAACGACACCCCCGCCCTCTCCCTGGCGGACGTGGGCATCGCCGTCGGCTCCGGCGCGGTCATCGCCCGCGAGGTGGCGGACGTCACCATCGCGGCGGAGGACCTGCGCGCTCTGGCCTGGCTCAAGACGCTCTCCGACGCGCTGATGCGCCGCATCCACGGCAATTACCGCTTTGTCATGGGCTTCAACGGCGCGCTCATCGTGCTGGGCGCGCTCGGCATCCTGCCGCCGGCGACCAGCGCGCTGCTGCACAATGCCTCCACGCTGCTTCTGAGCATGCACAGCTTAACGGATCTGTTGGACGAAACAGAAGACGCCGCCCCGTAACATCCGGCCCGCCCGCCCCGGGGCGCACCCGGGATCCTGCCTGCGGAAAGCCTATTGAATAATTCGCCGCAAGCCGTTATAATGCCTTTATCATGCCATGCGATTTGACGGAAGGAGGGCGGCCATGACGGAGAAAGCGAAACGGGACTGTGCCCTGGCGGGGCTTTTCGCCGCTTATGTCTTTTTGATGCTGACGATGCTGCGCATCGCCAACCACGCCGGGGACGGCTTCCTTCCCACGGCGGCGCAGGAAAAGGTCTACTACGCGCTGCAGGTCTTCGTGCTGCTGGGCTATTTTGCCCACGCCCTCGTCCGCTCGCGCGTGCGCGGCAAGGCGGAAACCGCCCTTCTGGCCGCCGCGCTGGCGCTTTATTTTGCCGCCTTTGCCGTGCTGCTCTTCGGCAAAAGCACCCCGTTTTACCTCGCCTGCGCCTTTGCCGCCTCCCTGTCCCTGGGCTATCTCAGCGGATCCGTCCACGAGCAGATGAGCCATGCCGCGGCCCTGGGAAGCCCCGTCGCGCTCTGCGGCGGGACGGGCTACGCGCTGGGCGTGGCGGGGCAATACCTGCTCCAGCTCCGGCGGGAATCCCCGCTGCTCATCCCGGTATCGGCGCTCGCCTTCGCCGTGTTCGCCGCGCTGCTGCTGCGCGCCCCGGCGCCGGACGGATGCGCGAAAGGCGCATCCGGGGAAGCCCCCACGCCGCGCCGCCGGCTCATCCTCGCCGCGGCGATCAGCGCGATCTTGCTGCTCTTTTCCAGCTTCTACAACAGCTACATCCACCATTTGCAGATCAGCTCCGGCTATGTGGAGTACAACGTCTACACCTGGCCGCGGCTGATGATGCTGCCCTGCTCGCTGCTGTTCGCCCTCATCGGCGACAAGCGCGGCGGCCGCTTCGTCCCGCTGACGGCGCTGTGCATCGCGCTGGCCGCGCTGCTCAACTCCGTCCTCACCGGCAGCGCCGGGGCCTACTGGCTCAACATGTGCCTGTTCTACTTCTCCCTGGCCGCCGCCGTGTCCTACTATCACCTCGTGTTCTGGCGCCTCGCCCCCGGGACGAAGCACCCGGCACTCTGGGCCGGGATGGGCCGGATGCTGGACAGCGCCATGGTGCTGCCCTCCGCGCTGCTGCACCTCTCTGCGCTGCCGCCGGCTGCGGTGCTGACCATCGACGTCGCGGGGCTTGCGGTCCTCATCGTGCTGATGGCCCTGGGCGGGGACTTCGTCTTTGCCGCCCCGGCCGGCCCGGCCGCGCCCGCGCCCGACGCGGAAACGCGCCTGCGCCGCTTCGCGGAGACCTACGGCCTCACCCCGCGGGAGACCGCGCTGCTGCGCGAGCTGGTGCTGACCGAGGACAAGCAGGACGCCATCGCCCAGCGCCTCGCCATTCAGAAAAGCACGGTCCAGTTCCACACCACCTCGCTCTACCGCAAGACCGGCGCCTCCACGCGCTCCGGGCTGAGCGAGCTGTTCTACAACCTCAAGGACGAATGAGCCTGAAAGGGCGCGTTGCAAAATACGCAATGTGTCATTGCGAGGCCCCGCAAGGGGCCGTGGCAATCCGTTTTTCCTATGAAAGGAAGTACGGATTCCCACGCCAGTGTGCGCACTGGCTCGGAATGACAGGATGGATCGTATTT
>SVKR01000108.1 GCA_015068365.1 Oscillospiraceae bacterium | reverse complement strand
AGCTTGAAAAGCAAAAACCGAAACATTCAAAAATGTTCCGGTTTTTGCGAAGATTGAACGTGCAGGGGGACTCCCGTCCCCCCTCACACCCCCCCATGCAAAACGGTTCCTTTACAAAACAGGGTTTGTCTACAGTCTGAAACAGCGCACACCCGATCCCTCGGGTGTGCGCTGCTTTCTTTCATCTTTCTTTCATCTTTCGTCAGCCCTCGAAGCGCTTGGCGGGCAGCACCCAGTCCAGGTCGGCCCGGGCCTTGCCGAAGCCGATGGTGTCCTTGGGCGCGTCGGCCGGCGGCGCGGCGCGGCGCTGGGCCAGGCTTGCGGACATGTCGTAGCCCTCGCGCTCGGAGGCCAGCAGAATGTCCTCCTCCGTGGGCGGCTGCTTTTGCTTCTCCGCCCACTCGGCCATGCCCTCCGGCGTGGCGTAATACTTGAAGCGCTCCATGGCCAGCTCTGCCATGCGCGCGCCGTGGTCATAGGGGATGACCAGGAACTGGTTGTTCTCGATGCCCTTTTTCAGCCACTCGGCAAACACACGGGGGTCCATACCGTGGGCGTGGATGCCGGAGAGCAGCTTCTGCGTGGCCTCGGTCACGTTGTAGCCGGTGTGCTTCAACTCCTCCGGGCGGTTGAGCAGCGCTGCTTCATAGATGCGGGAGCGGATGTTGGCCGGGCAGATGGCCGTGACGCCGATGCCGTAGGGCTTCAGCGCCTCCCAATAGCTCTCCATCAGGTTCAGCACGGCGGCCTTTGCCGCGCAGTAGGGCGCCACGACGGCGCCGGAGCCGAACGCGCCCCAGGACACCACGGTGGCGATGTGCCGCTCGCCCCCGGCGCGGATCATCCGGGGCACGAAGGTGACCAGGCCGTTTACCACGCCGCCGAAGCACACGCCCATGACCCAGTCAAAGTCCTCATAGGTGGAGGCCTCCGCCGGGCCGAACACGTTGACGCCGGCGTTGAGCAGCAGCAGATCCGGCACGCCGCCGAAGACCCGCTCGGTCTCGTCCGCGGCCCGGGCAAAGCCCTCCCGGTCCGTGACATCCATGAGGATCGGATGCACCTGAGCGCCGCTGTCCCGGAAGCTGGCCATGGCCTCGTCGATGTGGTCCTGCCGGTTGTCGGCGATGACCACCTTCATCCCCGCTTCGGCAAACAGATGCGCGCAGCCCAGGCCCGCGCCACAGGCGCCGCCGGTGATAAAGACGATCTTTCCCTTAAAGTCCTTCATGTTTCGACTCCCTCCTTAGATTCAGTATTTCAGTATGCTTCCAGGGGCGCCGCCGCCTCAGAGCGGCAGCTGCTTCCCCTTTTTCTTCCAGTCAAGAAATTCCGCCGTCGCGGTGAAGATCACATCGCCGGAGGAGTTGAGCGCCGTCTCCAGCGAATCCTGGATCACGCTGACGATGAAGCCCACGCCCACGATCTGCATGGACACGTCGTTGGAGATGCCGAACAGCGAGCAGCCCAGCGGGATCAGCAGCAGCGAGCCGCCGGCCACGCCGGAGGTGCCGCAGGCGGAGAAGGTGGCGACGATGCTGAGCAGGATCGCCATCGGCAGCGTCACATGCACCCCCGCCGTAAAGGCGGCGGTCATGGCAAAGGTGGTGATGACGCTGGCCGCGCCGTCCATGTTGATGGTGCTGCCCAGGGGGATGGAGACGGAATACATGTCCTCATCCAGCCCCAGCTCCTTGCAAAGCTGCATGTTCACGGGGATGTTGGCCGCGCTGCTGCGGGTGAAAAAGGCGGTCACGCCGCTCTGCCGCAGGCAGCGGAAGATCAGCGGATAGGGGTTGTGCCGCAGCGTCAGCCCCACGATCAGCGGGTTGACCACCAGCGCCACGATCAGCATGGAGGCCACCAGCAGCAGCACCAGCTCGCCATAGGTGGTGAAGATCTCCAGCCCGCTGGTGGAGACCGCCTGGAACACCAGGCCCAGGATGCCCAGCGGCGCAAAACTGATGATCCAGCGCACCGCGCAGCTCACGGCCTCGGCCAGGTCGTTCATGACCTGCTTGGTGGCCGCGCTGGCGCGCTTCAGCGCCAGGCCCAGCACCACGGCCCAGAACAGAATGCCGATGTAGTTGCCGCCGGCCAGCGCCCCCACCGGGTTGTCGATGATGTTCGTCAGCAGATTCAGAATGATCTCCCCGACGCTGCCCGGGGGCGTGAAGCCCTGGGTGGGGTCCATCCCCCCCAGCGCAATGGTGACCGGGTGGGCAAAATTCACCAGCACAGTGACCACCGCGGCGCAGAGGGTGCTGAACAGATACAGGATGATGACCGTGCGGAATTTCCTTCCGTTGCCGCCGCTGGCGTTGGCAATGGAGGCGGCCACCAGGATGAAGACCAGGATCGGCGCCACGCCCTTCAGCGCGCCGACGAACAGTGTGCCGGGGATGCTGATCCAGCTCTGCCGGGGCAAAACCAGGCCCAGAACGGCGCCGATGACAAGGCCGATGGCGATGCGGAGGATCAGGCTCAGGGAGTTCCATTTTTTCAGAATCGACAAGACAAAGTATCTCCTTTTTCTCTTATTTGCTTACGATGCGCAGCACGCGCCACTGTCCGGCGTAGCGCACGAAAATGTAGATGTTGCTGCTGACCGGGCCGTCCGGGTCGCCCTCCGGGGTGAAGTCCACCTGGGCGGTGAAGCAGTCCGGGTGATAGCGCAGCACCTCGCCCAGATGCGCGTCCGGGTGGGTGTTCAGCCCCTTGGCCCAGATGATGGAGTCGCGCGCGCGGCGCGCCTGGGTAAAGGCCTCGCCGTTGGGCACCAGGCAGGCGATGAAGCGGGCATAGTTGGTCTCCATCGCGCCGGAGCGGTTGCCCAGATAGGCGATGTGCGCGTCGAAGACCTCCATGATGCGCGTCTCCTGCTCCGCAGCCAGGGCCGGGTCGGGCTTGCCCGCCGGCGGCGACGGGAAGGACCAGATGCCGTCCGTGTGCTCCGCCGTCAGCGCCGTGCCGTCGGAAAGCGCGGCGGCCACCTCCGGCGCCGCCACCAGGCCGGAGACCGTCCAGGCCGTGCGGCCCATGTTCTCCCCGGTGAAGGGCAGGGCGTCTTCGATGCCCTCAAACAGGGCAAACTCATCCGTCTCCGGGGGCAGAGAGCGCGCGTCGGCGTTCTCAGCGTTCAGCGCAACGCCGTTGACCGTCACCGTCGCGTCCGCCGGGGCGACGATATGCACATCGGCGGTCACCGGCGGGTAATAATAGGCGTTGCCCACGGTGTACTCCGGCGTCAGCGCGCTGCCGTCCGGGCCCGTGACCGTCACGCTGTCCACGGTGAAGCAGCGGTTCAGCACATATTTGTCCAGGCCGGGGATGTCGCCGCGCCCCTGCTCAAAGACGCCGAGGCTCAGCTTCTGCGCGTCGCGCTGCACGAGGCACTCCGGCCCCACGACCGCATCCCCCACCGTGACGACGGCTCCGGGCGGGACATAGACCGCCAGGCCGCTGTCCACCGCCGTGACGGTATCCACCGTCCAGCCGTGGCGGCCAAAGCCCAGCTTCTCCCCCGGGCGCAGGGTCACCGTCAGAAGCGGGCGGGCGGCAAAGCTGAGGGTGAACGCGGGGGCTTCGTCGGTATAGACGCTCAGATTTTTATAGTATTCCGGGCTGCGCAGGTCCAGGCTGTCCACGAAGCCGGGCTCCACGCCCTGCTCCGTCAGCACTTTGGCCCAGTCTGCGCTGTCGCGGGCGTCCATCCAGGACTCCAGCGCCCGGACGGGCAGGGAGCGCTCGTACACATCCATGCGGAACCACAGCACCGTCAGCCCCGCCGCGATGAGCAGCAGCATGACCAGCACATAGATCAGAAAGCCCCGCCGGAAGCGCCGGGAATCGCCCTGCGGGCGCTCCAGGACCGCCGTGGCGGCGCCGCCGGGCGCGCTGCGCTGCCGGGCCACGCCCCGGCTGCCGGTATTTCCGTACAGCTTCATTGCCCCAACCTCCTTACCAGAAAGCTGGTGGGCAGCGGCCGCGTGCCGATGACGGAGGCATTCTCGTTCAGCGCCTCGCCCTCATAGAGCATTTTGGAGGAGGAGCCGCCGTCCAGGTTGCCGGCGTTCACCGCGCCGTACTCCAGGAAAATGCGGATGAGGTCCTCAAAGCTGGCGCCGATGCTGCTGATCTGCCGCCCGTCCACCACCAGAAGCAGCACCGCGCCGTCGGCGCGCTGGCCGATGGCGGTGCGGGGGTTCACGGTGCTCTCGGTGATCTGGCGGCCGTGCTCCGGCTCGCCGTTGACGATGAGGGCCGGGCCGAAGGAGCAGGCCCAGCGCACGCCCCGGTCCAGCGCCGCCTGGGCGGACATGCTGCCCACGTGCAGCACGCCGTCGCCGTCAAAGCCGACGATGCTGGTCACGTCCCCGGGGTCGCCCCAGGTCAGCACCCCGTCGGTGATGACGATGCCCTCCGGGATGCCGCCGTTGCCCGTGCCGTTGGGGTCATAAAAGCCGCCGGCGTTGATGCCGGCGATGGCGTCATAGTCCTCCACCATCTGCTCCAGGGTGCGGCCATAGCTGCCAAAGTGTTCCGGCGTGCCGACAAACACGCGCGTGGGGTCTTCCACGATCATCATCACGCCGCGATAGTTCGGCCCGGTGATGTCCACCAGCCGCAGCCCGCCGCCCAGATCGCGCCCGGGCTGCTCCTGCGCCGGCGCGCTCTCTTCGCCGGGGAGGGGCTGTGCGCTGTCCGAGGCGCTGCGCCGGGCGGAGATGGTGACCAGGCTGGCGTCCGTGGCGGCGCTTTCCGTCACGGGCTCCTCCTTATAGGCGAGGATCTCCTCCACCCGCGCTTTGGGGAGGAACAGATCCGGGATAAAGCCGATGGCGCTGGTCTCCTTCAGGCTGCGGGTCAGCAGCTCCTGCGCGTCCCGCGAGGGGCCGCGCAGAATGACGAACACCGTCCCCACCACCGCCAAAAGCAGCAAAAGCAGCGTCGTAAAAAAGATTAACAAGGTCCGCCGGATCACGGTATGGGCTCTTCTTCCTGGCATGAACGCATATCCTCACTCAGCAAAAAAGTCTTTACATCAAATGCCTTGGGGTATAGAATTAAATGACATATTGTGCCACGGTATCCCGTTTCTATTATAGATTCCTGTCGAAAAAAAGCAAGCCATTGTTTTTTCCTCCGGCAGGCCATCTCCCGGACCATCAAGGAGGCTCACCATGGCCGAAACCGCACCGCGCGGGGACGTTTGGGTCGTCCTCCCCTCCCTGAATCCCAGTGACAATTTTGACCGCGTTGTGGACGGCGTGCTGCAAAGCGGCTTTGCCCACCTGCTCATCGTGGACGACGGCAGCCGCCCGGACTGCAAGGCCCACTTCCGGCGGGCAGCGGAGTTCCCCCAGTGCACCGTGCTGACCCACGAGGTCAACCGGGGCAAGGGCGCCGCGCTGAAAACCGCCTTTGCCTATCTGACGCAGCACTGCCCGGACGCCTTCGGCGCCGTGACCATTGACGGGGACGGCCAGCACCTGACACGGGACATCCTCCGCTGCGCCGAGGCGCTGGACGCGTCTGACACCATCGTCATGGGCTGCCGCGATTTCAGCGGCCCGGACGTCCCGGCGCGCAGCGCCATGGGCAACCGCATCACCTCCGCGGTGTTCCGGCTGCTGTGCGGCATCCGCCTTTCCGACACCCAGACCGGGCTGCGCGCGCTTCCGGCGGCGCTGTTCCGGCGGCTGCTGAACGTGCGGGGCGAGCGCTTTGAGTACGAGACCAACATGCTCCTGGACCTGACACGCCAGGGGGTGAAGCTGCGGGAAGTGCCCATCGAGACCGTCTATGAGGACGACAACAGCGAAAGCCACTTCCGCCCGGTGCGGGACAGCCTGCGCATCTACAAATTCATCCTGCTCTATCTCCTGTCCTCCCTCTCCGGCGCGCTGGCGGATTTGCTGGTGTTTTACTTTGCGCGGCTGCTGCTGCAGCGCGGCGCGGTGACGGACGGGAGCATGACCGAGGCCTCCGCCGTCCTGGTCGCCACGGTGATCGCCCGCGCCGTCTCCTCCTTCCTCAATTTCAATCTGAACAACCGCGTGGTATTCCGCGGACAGTCCGGCTACGGTAAGAAGCTTGCGCGCTATTATGCGCTGGCCGTGCCGCAGATGCTGCTTTCGGCGGGTCTGGTGGCGCTTTTGAGCCGCCTGGCCGACACCGGCGCGTCCTTCCTCACCACGCTGATCAAATTCGTCGTGGACATCTGCCTCTTTTTCCTCAGCTTCCGCATCCAGCAGACCTGGGTGTTCCGCGGCGGCAAATCCTAGGATTCCGGAGTTTGTTACCTATGAGATTCCATCGTCTGGCCGCGCTGCTGCTGGCCCTGCTCCTGCTGCTTCCCGCGGCGGCCTTTGCCGCCGCAAGGGAGGAGCCTTCCTTTGCGGACCGGGACTGGGACGGCATCGTGGCGGAGTTCCTGGCGCGGCAGGGCGCCGATCCGGCAAGCGTCGGCATTGCGTATTACAATACGGTCACGGGGGAGGAGCACCTTCTGAACGGTGATCGCTATTTTTATGCCGCCAGCCTCTACAAGCTGCCGCTGAACATGTACTACGCGCAAAAGGTCGCCGCCGGCGAGATGACCATGGACGAGCCCATCGGCGGCTACGCCTACGAAGTGCTGATGAAGGCCAGCCTGGAGCAGTCCAACAACGATTACAGCCACATCCTGATGGAGCACATCGGCACTCACGAGGAATATGTGCAGGCCGTCCGCCCCATTCTGGCGGAGCCGGACTGGGACTATGATACCCGCTATACCATGTATAATGAGTTCACCCCGGCCCAGTATCTCCACGCGCTGCGGCTGCTCTACGGCGCGCCGGAGCGCTTCCCCCGGGTGGAGGAGCACATGCGCAACGCCTATCCGGACGGCTTTTTCCGCATGAAGGAGCAGCGCTTTGCGATCGCCCACAAATACGGCATCTATACGGACGAGGGCTACGGCGCGGTGAACGACT
This sequence comes from Oscillospiraceae bacterium, assembly GCA_015068365.1. Taxonomy (GTDB): domain Bacteria; phylum Bacillota; class Clostridia; order Oscillospirales; family Oscillospiraceae; genus SVKR01. Next base: position 1,258 of record SVKR01000108.1, on the reverse strand, counting down.
GCGCCATCGTCTACACCGACGAGCCCATTTTGCTGGTGATGATGACCGACCACGCCGCCGGCGGCGTCGGATTGCTGGCGGATTTCTGCGTGCTCATGTGCGATTACAGCCAGTATTGGGCCGGCGTCCACGCCGCAGAAGCGGCGGCGGAGGCCGAGGCCAGAGCGAAAGCGGAGGCGGAGGCGGCCGCGCAGGCCGAAGCGCGCTCCGAGGCCGAGGCGGAGACCAAAGCGCGCTCCGAGGCAGAAGCGCTTGCAAAAGCCCAGGCGGAGGCCGCGGCCAAAGCGGAGGCCGAGGCGGCGGAGAAGGCCCGGGCGGAAGCCGAGGCCGAGGCCCGCCACGCCGCCGACATGGCGCAGAAGGCCCGGCGCACCCGGCTCATTCTCATCGGCGCGGCAGCCGCCGCGGCGGTGGTCGCCGCCATCGCGCTGCTGCTCGGAAAGAAAAAGAAAAAGACCGGCGCGCACATGCTGGTGCTGGCGCTGTGCGTCGGGCTCTGCCTTTCCGCCGCGGGCTGCACGACGCGCGGGGAGACGGCGGCGCCCACGCCCGCCCCGACCACCGCGCCGACGCCCGCTCCCACCCCGGAGCCTACCCCGGAGCCCACCCCGGAGCCCACGCCCGAACCCACGCCGGAGCCATTGCGCAGCGTGACGCTGACGGACGAGGGGCCGGAGGAGATCCTGGCACTGCTCCATGCGCCGGAGCTGCGCTATGTGGACGCCGGCGGCAGCACGGAGTACGCCGCGCTGGCGCGCCTTGCATCGGAAAAGCCGGAGTGCGTGGTGGACTACGCCGTGGACCTGGGCGGCGTGACCGTCCGCAGCACGGAGGAGACCGCTGCGCTGGACGGCGCGGAGACCGACTTCGACACGCTGGCGCAGCGTCTGGCCTGGTTGCCGAAGCTGCGCGCGCTGGACATTCGCGCCCTCTCGCCGTCCAACGAACAGGCGCTGGCGCTGGCGGACGCGTTTCCCGACATCGACTTTCTCTGGATGGTGCACTTCGGCCGCTGGACGGTGCGCAGTGACATCACCTGTTTTTCCACCTTGCAGAGCTGGCCCGTGGGCTATCGCTACACCGACGCGGACCTGGCCCCGCTCCTGCGCGGCTGCCGCCACCTCCGGGCGCTGGATCTGGGCCACAACGCCCTGACCGATCTGACGCCCATCGGCGCGCTGACGGAGCTGCAGGTGCTCATTCTCGGCGACAACCCCGATCTGACGGACATCTCGCCCCTGGGGAATCTGACCGAGCT
>SVKR01000107.1 GCA_015068365.1 Oscillospiraceae bacterium | reverse complement strand
GTTCTTCAGGGTGTTCAGACCCTTCTGCATGGCGGGAGAGTTGGACTTGTAGGTCAACTGCTCTCTTCCCTTTCTGACCAGCTGGTTAAAAGTAGGCATTTTGTTCCTCCTTTCCTCAAAAAATGCCTCAAACCGGGGCGGATTTGCCGCCGGAACCGGTTTGATTTTGCTTTTGGGCGCAATACACCCACGCAAGCAAAGATTTTAGCATATCAAACAAATTTAGTCAAGGATTTTTTTGCACTTTTTTGCAATCAGAGGAGGCCGGTTTCCCGGTCTCCTCTGAAAAACGATACGGTATCGAAGCGATTACAGCGCGTTGCTGCGGCCCACAAGAACAGACAGGTCCACATAGTCGGCGTTGCTGGCGTCGATCTCCTCGTCCATGTCAGTCTCCACATTGCGGTAGATCTCCAGGCCGGAACCGGCGGGGATCAGCTTGCCGATGATGACGTTCTCCTTCAGACCGGCCAGGTGGTCCACCTTGCCCTTGATGGCGGCATCGGTCAGAACCTTGGTGGTCTCCTGGAAGGAGGCAGCGGACATCCAGCTGTCCGTGGCCAGAGAGGCCTTGGTGATACCCATGAGGATCGGCGTGCTGGTGGCAAGACGCAGCGGCTCGCCGAGCTCATTGAGCTCACCGGCGTCGATGCGCGCCTGCATGGCCTGGTTGACCTCGCGCAGCTCAAAGGCGTCCACCGTGGCGCCGGAGAGCAGCGTTGTATCGCCCGCGTCCTCCACTTTGACCTTGCGCATCATCTGACGCACAATGACCTCAATGTGCTTGTCGTTGATGTCAACGCCCTGCTGACGGTAGACCTTAAGGACCTCCTGGATCAGATAGGTGCGGACACCGGCGCGGCCGAACTCATCGTCATCCACGCCGCGGATGCGCAGCACATCGTGGGGGCTGAGGGCGCCGGCGGTCAGCTCCTGGCCGCGGTCCACATGCTCGCCCTCACTGACGATGATGCCGACAGAATACGGGATCTGATAAACGCGGGTATCCCCTTCCGCTTCGTTGGTGATGGTCAGCGCGCAGATGGCGTTGCGCTTGGTCTCCTCCATGGAGACCGTGCCGCTGATCTCCGCCAGCACGGCCATCTTCTTGGGCTTGCGGGCCTCGAACAGCTCTTCAACACGGGGCAGACCCTGGGTGATATCGTCACCGGCAACGCCGCCGGTGTGGAAGGTACGCATGGTCAGCTGGGTGCCGGGCTCGCCGATGGACTGGGCCGCGATGACGCCGACGGCCTCGCCCGCGTTGACGAAGCGACCGGTGGCCATGTTCATGCCGTAGCACTTGGCGCAAACACCGCTGCGGGCGTTGCAGGCCAGCACGCTGCGGACGCGGACCTTCTTCAGCCCGTGGGCCTCCAGCACCTTCTCGTCGCCCTTCAGCAGCATCTTGTCTGCCGGGAACAGCAGCTCGCCGGTGGAGGGATCCACAATGTCAAACACCGGGAAACGGCCGTGGATGCTCTCGCCATAGCTCTGCACCACCTGGCCCTTGTCGTAGACCGTGGTGGCCCAGATGCCGTCCGTGGTGCCGCAGTCGGTCTCGCGGATGATGACATCCTGAGAAACGTCCACCAGACGGCGGGTCAGATAACCGGAGTCGGCGGTACGAAGTGCGGTGTCGGTCAGACCCTTGCGGGCGCCTCGGGAGGAGATGAAGTATTCCAGAACGCTCAGGCCCTCGCGGTAGTTGGCCTTGATGGGGATTTCGATGGTCTTACCGGAGGTGTTGGCAATCAGGCCGCGCATACCGGCAAGCTGACGGATCTGCGCCATGGAGCCACGGGCGCCGGAGTCGGCCATCATATAGATGGGGTTGAACTCATCCAGGCCGTCCTGCAGGGCGTCGGTCACGTCCTTGGTGGTCTTTTCCCACTCAGCAATGACCAGACGATAACGCTCATCGTCGGTGATGAAGCCGCGGCGGTACTGCTTTTCAATGTTCAGGACCTTCTGCTCCGTCTCGCGGATGAGGTCATATTTGGCGGAGGGCACTGCCATATCGGCGACGGAAATCGTGATGGCGCCGATGGTGGAGTACTTATAACCAAGGGCCTTGATGTTGTCCAGCACCTCGGTTGCGATGGTGAACCCGTACTTCTCAATGCAGCGGTCGATGATCTTGCCCAGGGCCTTCTTACCAACCTTACCCAACTGGCTGTGGCCGCCGCCGAAGTCGTTGGTGCCCTTGGTGAAGGCGTCACCGCCCACTTCGTAGTCAAAGCGGGCCTCCGGGTCGCTGCGGTCCACAAAGCCCAGATCCTGCGGGATGGGCTCGTTGTAGATGATGCGGCCGACGGTGGTCTCGATCATTCTCGTCTCGCTCGCGCCGTCAAAGGTCTTGGTCACGCGCACGCGGATGGGCGCGTGCAGGCCGATGGTGCCCTCGTTGTAGGCCATGACGGCCTCGTTGACGCCGGAGTAGTAGTGTACCGGCCGGTAGACCGGAAGCGCCTTGCCGTCGGCCTTTGCCTGCTTGTAAGCGGCCACGAAATCGTCCGCGTCCACGACCTCACCGGCGGGAAGCGACGTGTCGCCCGCGTCGGCAACATAGACGGTCTCGGCGCCCTTCTCGGCCTTGCCCAGGCGGACATAGGTGAGATAGTAGGAGCCGAGCACCATGTCCTGGGTGGGAACGGTGACAGGGCTTCCGTCCTGGGGACGCAGCAGGTTGTTGGCAGAGAGCATCAGGATGCGGGCCTCTGCCTGGGCCTCCGCGCTCAGGGGCAGGTGGATGGCCATCTGGTCGCCGTCAAAGTCGGCGTTGAAGGCGGTGCAGCACAGGGGGTGCAGCTTCAGCGCGCGGCCTTCCACCAGCACCGGCTCAAAGGCCTGGATGCCCAGACGGTGCAGCGTGGGGGCGCGGTTGAGCAGCACGGGGTGCTCCTTGATGACCACATCCAGCG
>SVKR01000106.1 GCA_015068365.1 Oscillospiraceae bacterium | reverse complement strand
CAATCTGTTCAAGCAGACCGCCCTGCAATCCAACTTCTCCATCATCCTGCTGGCGCTGGTCAATAACCAGAAGCAGCCCAAGATCCTGTCCCTGCGGGAGATTTTGGACGAATATCTGGACTTCCAGAAAGAGATCATCGTCCGCCGCACCCGCTACGATCTGCGCAAGGCGCAGGAGCGCGCCCACCTGCTGGAGAGCCTGCTGATCGCACAGGACCACATCGACGAGGTCATCAAGATCATCCGCAGCCGCTACGACGACGCCAAGGAGGCCCTGATGGAGCGCTTCGGTCTGGATGAGGTCCAGGCCCAGGCCATTCTGGACATGCGTCTCAAGGCACTGCAGGGTCTTGACCGGGAGAAGCTGGAGAACGAGTACAAGGATTTGGAGGAGCGCATCGACTATTATCTGCGCCTTCTGGACAGCGACGAGATGCTGCGCCAGGTGCTGACCGACGAGCTGACCGCCATCCGCGACAAATACGGCGACGAGCGCCGCACCGAGATCCAGGACGTGGAGGACGAGATCGACATCGACGACCTCATCGACGAGGAGGACTGCGTCTACACCCTGACCCACGGCGGCTATATCAAGCGCCTGCCCACCAGCGAATACCGGGCCCAGGGCCGCGGCGGCAAGGGCATGCGGGCCATGACCACCAAGGAGGAGGACTATGTGGAGACCGTGTTCACCGCCTCCACCCACGACAACATCCTCTTCTTCACCTCCGCCGGGCGGGTCTACATCCGCAAGGGCTACCGCATCCCGGAGGCCGGCCGCAGCGCCAAGGGCAGCAACATCGTCAACATTCTGCCCCTGCAGCCGGAGGAGAAGATCTCCGCCATGATCCACGCCCGCGACTATGACGAGGACGCCTATCTGGTCTTCGTCACCCGCAACGGCACCGTGAAGCGCCTGGCCCAGAGCGCGCTGAAAAACATCCGCAGCAACGGCATCCGCGCGCTGAATCTGGACGAGGGGGACGAGCTCATCTCCGTCCGCCAGACCGACGGGCGGCAGAACATCCTCATCTCCACCCACGACGGCTTTGCCATCTGCTTCGCCGAGACGGACATCCGCCCCATGGGGCGCGACGCCGTGGGCGTCCGGGGCATCCGGCTGCGCGACGGCGACTTCGTGGTGGGCGCGGCGCGCGCCCGCGCCGGCGGCATGCTGCTGTCCGTTACGGAGAACGGCTACGGCAAGCGTACGCCCATTGAGGAGTATATCCGCGGCGGCGGCGAGCCGCAGCACCGCGGCGGCAAGGGCATGAAGAGCTATCGCTGCACGGAAAAGACCGGCCCCGTGGCCGCCTGCAAGGTCGTGGACGAAAACGACGACCTGCTGGTCATCTCCGACGACGGCACCATCATCCGCATGGATGTGGCGGAGATCAGCGTCTACGGCCGCGACACCCAGGGCGTGCGGCTGATGCGGGTCGCCGACGGCAGCCGCGTCATCTCCATCGCCCGCACCGAGAAGGAAGCGGCGGAGGACGCCCCGGCCGAAGAGGCCCCCGGCGCGCCGGAGACGGAAGGATAAATGAAGCAGGTCACCATCTACACCGACGGGGCCTGCAGCGGCAACCCCGGCCCCGGGGGCTGGGCCGCCATATTGCGCTACGGCGAGGCCGAAAAGGTGCTCTCCGGCGGCGAGGCCCAGACCACCAACAACCGCATGGAGCTTCTGGGCGTCATCAACGCGCTGCAGGCGCTGCGCGAGCCCTGCGCCGTGGAGCTTTGGAGCGACAGCCGCTATGTGGTGGACGCGCTGGAGAAGGGCTGGGCCGTCTCCTGGCGGGCAAAGGGCTGGCGCAAGGCGGACAAAAAGCCCGCGCTGAACCAGGACCTGTGGGAGACCCTGCTGACCCTGGCCGAGACCCACAGATTGCACTGCCACTGGGTCAAGGGCCACGCCGACAACGAATTTAACCAGCGCTGTGACGCGCTGGCCGTTCAGGAACGGGAAAAATACGCATAAACGATTCGCAAAAACGAGATCTGGGAGGTTCCGCTTATGGAAGGAAACAGACCGAGAGGCCGGGAACAAAACATCACCGGCAAGGGAAAAGACGTCTACATTCACGGCGAGGGCCTGGGCACCGGCCCCGTCGGCAATTCCGGCGGCTATCAGGGCCGGCCCGGCGCGCAGAAGCCGGCGTCCAGCCCGGTGCGGCCGGCCGGCACCAACACAACCTCCGGCGGCACCCGCGCCTCCGGCGGCCGCAGCCCGCTGCTGATCATCATCATTCTGGCCGTGCTGCTGCTGGGCGGCGGCGGCGCGGGACTGAGCGGACTGTTCGGCGGCGGCACCACCACGGCCCAGCCCAGCGTGACGCTGCCCCCCGCTTCCTCGCTGCCGACGCCGAAGCCCGCCGCGTCCTCGTCCTATTCCGGCAGCACCGGCAGCTATTCCGGCGGACAGACGCTGGATCTGGCCAGCCTGCTGGGCGGACTGTCCGCGGGCAACAGCTCCACCGGCTGGACGCAGAAGGCCAACACCGGCACGCTGAACACCGCCGTGGCCGCCGGGGCCAGGGCCAAGCGCACGGAGATTTTGGGCGGCGGGCGCGACACCGTCACCATCATGGTCTACATGTGCGGCACGGACCTGGAATCCCGCAGCGGCATGGGCACCTCCGACCTGCAGGAGATGGCCTCCGCCCAGCTCGGCAGCAATGTGAACCTGCTGGTCTACACCGGCGGCTGCCGCCAGTGGAACAACAACGTGGTCAGCAACAGCGTCAACCAGATCTACAAGGTGGAGTCCGGCGGGCTGCGCTGCATGGAAAAGGACATGGGCAGCGTTGCCATGACCAAGCCGGAGACGCTGACCAAGTTCATCAAGTGGTGCACGAAGAACTATCCCGCCAACCGCAACATGCTGATCTTCTGGGACCACGGCGGCGGGTCGCTGAGCGGCTACGGCTATGACGAAAAGTTCAAGTCCAGCGGCTCCATGACGCTCAAGGGCATCAATGACGCGCTGAAGAGCGCCGGCACGGCCTTTGACTTCATCGGCTTTGACGCCTGCCTGATGGCCACCACCGAAAACGCGCTGATGCTCAGCGCCTACGGCGACTATATGATCGCCTCGGAGGAGACGGAGCCGGGCGTGGGCTGGTATTACACCGACTGGCTCACCAAGCTCTCCGCCAACCCCTCCATGCCGACGCTGGAGATCGGCAAAAACATCGCCGACGATTTTGTGACGGTCTGCGCCCAGAAGTGCGCCGGGCAGAAGACCACGCTGTCCGTCGTGGATCTGGCGGAGCTGGCCCATACCGCGCCGGAGGAGCTGAAGGACTTTTCCACCGCCACCAGCGCGCTTTTGCAGGGCAACGAGTACAAAACCGTCTCCAACGCCCGCTCCAGCGCCCGGGAATTCTCCTCCTCCAGCCGCATCGACCAGGTGGACCTGGTGAGCTTTGCCTACAAGATGGGCACCCGCGAGGGCGCCGATCTGGCCCAGGCGCTGCTGGGCGCGGTGAAGTATAACCGCACCTCCTCCAACATGACCGACGCCTACGGCCTGTCCATCTACTTCCCCTATCAGAAGGTCTCCAATGTGGACAACGCCGTCGCCACCTTTGACGCCATCGGCATGGACGACGACTATCTGCGCTGCATCCAGCAGTTCGCCAGTCTGGAGACCGGCGGCCAGGCCGTGTCCGGCGGCGCACAAAGCCCGCTGTTCTCCCTTCTGGGCGGCAGCTACGGCGGCAGCAGCAGTTATGGCAGCGCCTCCTCCGGCTCTGCCGATATGATCTCCCAGCTTCTGGGCGGCCTGCTGGGCGGCGACCTGGGCGGCGTTTCCGGCCTCACCGGCAGCAACTCCGGCTTCCTCGGCCGGGGCCTGGACGTGGAGCAGGCGGCGGAATACCTCGCGGAAAACCGCTTTGACGCAGCCGAGCTGCAGTGGCAGACCGACAGCAGCGGAACGCCGGTTCTGTACCTGGACGCGGAGCAGTGGGGACTGGTGCAGGCGCTGGAGCTGAACCTCTTTATCGACAACGGCAACGGCTACATCGACATGGGCCTGGACAACGTCTATGACTTCACGGACGACGGCGGACTGATCGGCCAGTACAGCGGCACCTGGCTTGCCATCAACGGCCAGCCCGTGGCCTATTACCACGAGGACACCTATGACGACGGCACGAATTACATGATCACCGGCCGCGTCCCGGCGCTGCTGAACGAGGACCGGGTGGATCTGATCCTGGTCTTTGACAACGACCACCCCAAGGGCTACATCGCCGGCGCCCGCTACGATTACCGCGGCGGCGAGACCGAGACCGTGGCCAAGGCCCTGGGCACGCTGACCAGCGGCGACACCCTGCAATTCCTCGCCGACCTCTACGGCTATGACAACAGCTATCAGGACAGCTATCGCATGGGAGCGCCCATGACCGTTACGGACAACATGGTTATCAGCGACGTGTACGTTGACGCTGCGGCGGCCAACGCCACCTATCGCCTGACCGACATCTACAACCAGACTTACTGGACCCCTGTGATGCAGTAAAAACCATTTTATAAAAGGAGAAAAAAGGACATGAAAACAAGCATTCTCAAGCGCTCCGGCGCGCTGGCGCTGGCGCTGCTGATGGCACTTTGCCTGGCAGCGCCCGCCCTGGCGGAGGAGACCGCGCCGGACGACGGCCTGGCCACCCGCGGCGATGTGGTGAAGTGGCTCTATGACGACTTCGGCGAGGGCGCAACGGCCGACACAGCCGAGTTCACCGACGTTTCCGAGGAAGACGGCACGGCGCAGGCCGCGGCCTGGGCGGCCAGCCTCGGCATCGTCAAGGGCTACGGCGACGGCCGCTTCGGCACCTATGATTACGTGACGAGAGAGCAGGCGGCCACCATGCTCTACCGCTTCGCGCAGACCATGGACCTGGGCTTCCACGGCGCGTGGATGTTCCTGCTGGACTACCCCGACGCCGCGGAGATCTCCGACTGGGCGAATGAGGCCATGCACTGGGTCGTGATGAACGGCGTCATCACCGAGCGGGACGGCGTGCTGGCGCCCAAGGACTACATCGGCATCAACGAGCTGCCGGTGTGGATGCGGAAGATGGACGACGCCACCACCGTCAAGCTGGAAAACGGCGGCTATACCCTGGCGATCCCCGCGGACCTTGCCCCGCAGCTGAACACCGAGCTGCCGGCGGACGCGCCGGAGGGCACGCTCTTCGCCGTGGCGGAGCAGGCCTCCATCGACGCGGCCAAAGCCAGGGGCTATGAAGGCGAGGGCGCGGGCTGGCTCTTCGCCATTCAGAAGATCAGCGAGGACGAGGCCCACCGGCTGCTGTGCGGCGATATGTCCGGCAAAGAGCTTTTTGCCAGGGACGAGGCGGGCAACCACTTCGTCTTCTGCCACCCCACGGACGTGCGCTTTGACCGCGCCACCACCGAGGAGATGATCGCCGACACCCCCGTCTGGACGAAGCTGAACGAGTGGGCGGCGCTGGCAAAGGACCGCTTCATCAACGACAACGGCCTGACCCCCGAATCCTACGGCAACACCGACGTGGACATCGCGCTGTACCGCGTGGCCTATGATCCCGAGGTGAAGTACACCCTCAGCACCACGGCCTTCGGCCCGCTGGAGCCCAGCGAGGATGTGGACGCGGCCTCCTATGTGCTGAGCGCGCTGAACGGCGCCGCCTTCGAGCGTGTCGATCTGGAGGAAGGCCCCGACGGCGAGTACGTTGTGCTGAACTTCCCCGAGGAGGGCGTGCGCTACGACGTCTTCAGCGCCGACGGCAACCTGATCCGCCGCGTCACCGAGTACGGTGAGGATTACATGCGGGCGGTCTATGACGAGGAGGGCCTGGAGCTCTTCGGCATCCTGCAGGAGTGGTACTTCGTCCTGGCCTCTGTCTACGACCTGGAGCCAGTCAACGAGTGAGCCTGTCAGACAGAACAAACGAGCAGCCCCCGGCGGGATTTCCCGCCGGGGGCTGAAACTATTTATATAGGAATCCTCAATACAGCTTGCTCAGATCGTAGAGCTCGACCTCGATCTCCAGCGTTTCGCCGTCCCGGAAGAGGGTCAGCGTCATGGTATCGCCGACCTGCAGGGTGTCCCGGATGGCGAGCACGTCGTCCGTCTCGCGCACCGGGGTCCCGTTCACGTGGGTCAGGATGTCGCCGGGCTGCACGCCCTTGGCCTCAGCGTCGCTGCCCTTGGAGACGGCGGTGATATACAGCCCGCCGGGCAGGCCGTAGTGCGCGGCGGTCTCGGCGTCGATGGCGCCCACGGTGATGCCGATGCCGGGGCGGACATAGCTGCCGGTGGCCAGGATCTGGTCCGTCACGGCCTTGGCCGTGGCGCTGGGGATGGCGAAGCACATCCCCTCCACCTGCACGTCGGAATAGGGGTTCACCAGCTTCATGTTGGTGATGCCCACCACCTGGCCGTACATATTGAAGAGCGCGCCGCCGGAGCTGCCCTCATTGATGGGGGCGGTGTGCTGCAGCAGGGTCATGGGGCGGCTGCCGCTGCTGACGCTGCGGGCGATGCCGGAGACGATGCCGCTGGTCAGCGTGCCCTTCAGCGTGGGCAGCATGGGGCTGCCGATAGCGAACACGCCGTCGCCCACGGTCAGCTCGCCGCTGTCGCCGAATTCGGCGGGGCGCAGGCCCTCGGCCTCCACCTTCAGCACGGCCAGATCGGTCGAGGCGTCCTCCCCCACAAGAAGAGCCGGAAGCTCCCGGTCGTCCGGCAGCGTGACATAGGCCGTGTCGGTGCCGGCCAGAAGGTGCTGGTTGGTGAGGATGAGCCCGTCGTCACTTAAAATGATGCCGCTGCCCATGTAGTAGCCCGGCTTGCCGCTGGCCAGGGTGCGGATGCTGACGATGGATTCCAGGCAGACGGGGTAGAGCTCCTGCAGCGTCCCGGCCTGGCGCCCCTGCGCGCTTTGCAGCGTGATGCGGAAGTCCGTGCCGGGCTCGGCACGTTCAATGGCGCTGGGGGCGTGCGCATCCTGAATGTTCGCCTCGGCGAAATAGCGGGAGAAAAAGTCCCGGTAGTCCCCGGCGTAGTCCTCCGGCAGGGGCTCCTCCGCCGCCGCGGGGGGCGCGCTGCGCTCCTCCGGCGTGATGATGTGGAAGCCGCCTTCGATGGGTTTGATGAAGCCGAAGTGGTCGGAAAAGACGTAGACGCTGGCCACCAGCACCAGAAGCACGCAGACGATGATGCCGGCCACCTTGGCGCCGGTGTGGCTGCGGCGCGTCGGCGCCATGCCGGCGGCCGGATGGGGCGCGGCCGGGCGGGCGGCGTACCAGTCGCTGCGGGGATAATTGTCCTGATTCATGGGAAGTCCCTCATTTCGTTTTCAGCGTCAGCGAAAAGACAAATTCCGTGACGCCGTCCCGGCTGGAAACGGCGATGTCCTCGCCGTGGTTGCCGAGAATGGTTTTGACGATGTAAAGACCCAGGCCGTAGCCGTCCCGGTCCATGGAGCGGGATTTGTCGGTCTTGTGAAAGCGGTCGAAAATCAGCGGCAGCTCCTCCTCGGGGATGGTGGGGCCGTGGTTTTTGATGGAGACATAGGCCTTGCCCCCCTGCTTGAACAGCGCCACGCCCAGCTCGCTGCCGGGGTCGGAGAATTTTACGGCGTTCTCCAAAAGATTATACATGACCTGGTTGATGGCGTCCCGGTCGCCGCAGACCAGCATGGGGTCTTCAGGGAACTGGGCGTCGACGTCCAGGTGCTTGTCGTTGATCTTGCTCTCAAAGGTGATCAGCGTCTGGGCCAGCAGCTCCACGGCGTCAAAGCTCTTTGCCGCCAGAAGCGTGGGGTTGCCGCTCTGCATGCGGCTGAGCTCCAGCATACTGCGCACCAGGCGGTTGAGCCGCTTGGTCTCGGAGGAAATGATTTCCAGATACTGGTTCTGCTTCTCCGGCGGGATGGTGCCGTCCAGGATGCCGTCGGCAAAGCCGGAGATGGTGGTCATGGGGGTCTTCAGCTCGTGGGCCACGTTGGCGATGAAGTCCGAGCGGCGCTGCTCCGACTGCTGCAGCGACTCGGCCATCTGGTTGAAGGCATCGCCCAGCGCGCCGATCTCATCGTCCCGGTCCACCACCGTGACGCGGGCGGAGAAGTCGCCGTGGGCAAATTTCAGCGCGGCGTCCGCCATCTCGTTGATGGGCTTGGCGCGCAGCTTGGCGGAGAAAAAGCCGATGATCAGCGCCGCGGCCATGATGATGAGCGACATCATCAGAAAGATGTTGAGGATGCTGCGCCAGGCCTCCACCACGCCGGAGACGTTGGACACGGCGAAGACGTAGGCCAGCACGTCCCCCGTCTGGGAGACCACCGGCAGCGCCGCCACATAGCTCCGCTCCGGGTTCAGCTCGCCCAGGGAGGCGATGGCGCTGAAATAGTTCCGCTCCCGCAGCCCGGCGAGCACGCCCTCCGGCACCTGCTGCCCCACATGGCCGCAGCTCAGCGCGATGTCCGAGCACGTCACGACCGCGCCGGCCGTGTCCGTCACGAAGCAGAGGTTGCCCGTGCTGCGCGCGACGGTGGAGAGCGTGATGCGGAAATTCCAGTCCTCCAGCGTGCCGTCGCGGGCGTAGGCGCTGGCCAGGCGGGAGAGCTCGAATGCGTTGCTCTCGATGGTCTCCTTGCGCTCGCGCAGGGCGTAATTGCGCCCGACGATGACGAAGGAGGCGCTGAGGATCAGAAAGGAGAGCAGCACCAGCGCCGCCATGGTGATGAAGTTTTTGAAATAATAGCTGCGCATGGCGCCCTGCGCCGGCCCGGCCCGGACCGGAGCTTATCCCTCCGTCACCTCAAATTTATAGCCCACGCCCCAGACGGTCTTCAGCGACCACTGAGCGGAGACGCCCTCCAGCTTTTCACGCAGGCGCTTGACGTGCACATCCACGGTGCGGCTGTCGCCGAAATAGTCAAAGCCCCAGACCTCGTCCAGAAGCTGGTTGCGGGTGAAGACCCGGTTGGGCGAGGAGGCCAGATGGTACAGCAGCTCCATCTCCTTCGGCGGGGTGTCCACCCGCTTGCCGTCCACGATCAGCTCATAGGCGTCCAGGTCGATGACCAGCTTGTCGAAGGTGAGCCGCCGCGCCTTGGCAGCGCCGCCGGAATCCGATGCGTCGTCTGCGCGGCGCAGCACCGCGTGGATGCGGGCCAGAAGCTCCTTGACCTCAAAGGGCTTGGTGACATAGTCGTCCGCGCCCATCTCCAGGCCGCTGATCTTGTCCGGCGTCTCGCTCTTGGCGGTCAGCATGATGACAGGGGTGCGGCTGTCCTTGCGGATCTCGCGCAGCACGCCCCAGCCGTCCAGCACCGGCAGCATGATGTCCAGCAGCACGATGTCCGGGCCGTAGGCGCGGAACATGGCAACGCCCTCGCCGCCGTCGGCTGCACACTGCACCTCAAAGCCGTCCCGCTCCAGATAAAGGCGCAGCAGCTCCGCAATATTTCCGTCGTCCTCCACGACCAGCGCTTTTTTGCTCATAGTTCCACTCCCAATCAAACCATACTTTTATATTCTAATTATATCCGTTTGCAGCCGGAATGCGTGAATAATCTGTGAAAAATCAAAGGCGCAGCGACAACTGCGCCTTGTTCTTATGCCCGCTGCGCCTCGATCTTCCGCCGCAGCGCCGCGCCGAAGGCGGCCAGCTCCCGGCGGATCATGAGGCCGAAGCCGCTGAGCACGTAGAGCGCTGCGCTGCGATAGGTGACGGTTTCCGACATGGTGACGCGCGTCTCCGCGTCGGTGATGGGCTCCAGCTCGATGCGCCAGTCGGCGTAATAGCCCATGGTCTTGACCCTGAAGGCGTAAAGCCGGTTCTCCTCCGCGGCGGTGATGCGGGAGAAGACCGTGGCGGCGCCGGGCTCCATCTTTTCAAACTCCTCCTCCGTCAGGGCCTGGGATTTCTGCTGTTCCGCAGCCCCCAGCGCCCGCCAGATCAGCTCCGGCGGATAGGAAAAGCGCTCCGCGCGCACGGCGTGGGCGGTCATCACAGCATCGCGCCGCGCACGGCGCCTTTCATAAAATAGTTCATGCTGCGCTCGCGCTCCAGCGTGGAGGAAAAGCCGTGGCCGGGGTACACCTCGCCGCTGCCGGGCAGCTCCGCCAGGCGTTTCAGCGAGCGGAGCATATCCTCCGTGCTGCTGCCGGGGAAGTCCGTGCGGCCGCAGCTGTCGCGGAACAGGGTGTCGCCGGTGAAATAGACCTGCTCGTCCCCCTGCGCGCACAAAAGCGTGACGGAGCCGGGGGTGTGGCCGGGGGTCTCAATGACGGTGAAGGACACGTCTCCCACGCAGACCGTGTCCCCGTCGGCGTAATACTGGGTGTCCGCCGGGGGGATGAAGCGGTAATAGTCCCCGCCAACGGTGACGCCCACGTCCGCCTTGTGGACGAACAGCCGCGCGTCCGTCTCCGCCAGAATGTCGTTGACCGCGCCGGTGTGGTCGAAGTGGCCGTGGGTCAGCAGAATGAAGCGGCAGCTTAAATGGGCCTCCTCCAGGTAGTCCAGAATGGTGCTGGCGTCGGCGCCGGGGTCGATGACGGCGCACTCCAGCGTTTTTTCATCGGCGACGATGTAGCAGTTGGTCTCCAGCGCGCCGACGGTGATGCATTTGATCAGCATGGGATTTCAAGCCTCCTTTGGCGGTGTTTCCAGGATGATGGTGACCGGCCCGTCGTTGACGGAGGCCACGGCCATGTCCGCGCCGAACTGCCCGGTCTCCACATGGAAGCCCCGCTCGCGGCAGCGGGCGATGACCTGCTCGTACAGGGGGATGGCGGTGTCCGGCCGGGCCGCGGCGGTGAAGCCGGGGCGGCGGGAGCGGGTGTCGGCATAGAGGGTGAACTGGCTCACGATGAGCATCTCCGCGCCCGCGTCGGCGGGCCCGACGTTCATTTTTCCCGCGTCGTCCTCAAAAATGCGCAGGCCGCAGATGCGGTCGGCGATGTAGTCCGCCTCGGCTGCGGTGTCCGTGGTGTGGACGCCCAGAAGCACGAGAAAGCCCTTGCCGATCTGTCCGATGACCTGCCCGCCCACGGTGACGGAGGCGGAAGTGACTCTTGTCAAAACTGCGCGCATGGCATTGCTCCTTTGCTTTTTCAGCGGCAAAAATCAGCTGTTGCTGCGCGTCACCGCGCTGACCCCCGCGATGGTGGACAGCCTGGCCATGATGACCTTCAGCTCCGCCAGGTTCTCCACCTCCACGGTCAGCGTGGTGCTGGCCATGCCGTCGCCCATGTCGCGGGCGGAGAGGGAGCGCACCTTGGCGCCCAGCATATTCAGCGCGGTGGCGATGTCCATGACCAGGCCGCTGCGGTCCTTGGAGGCGATCCTCAGCGTGGTCACATAGCTGCCCAGGGTCTGGTCGGCCCAGGACACCTCGATCCAGCGGCCCCCGTCCTCGGGGTTGAGGCGGCTGGAGATGTGGTTGCGGCAGTCGCTGCGGTGGACGGACACGCCGTAGCCGCGGGTGATGAAGCCCACGATGTCGTCCCCCGGCACGGGGGTGCAGCAGCGGGCGAATTTGATAAGGCAGTTGTCCAGCCCCTCCACCAGAACGCCCTGGATGGCGTGCTGGGGCTTTTCCGCGTCCTTGCCGTTGCGGCGCTCCGCCGCCTCGTTCATCTTGTCCAGGGCGGTCTTGGCCGCGCCGCTGGCCCGCTGCGAGCGCACCAACTCATCCCGCAGGCGGTTGACGGTCTTGGTGGCGGTCAGCCCGCCGTAGCCGATGGCGGCATACAGATCGTCGATGTCGACCATGGACTGCTTTTTCAGGAAGGGCGCGATGAGGTCGGCCTCCTGCAGCTGGGCCATGGTGATGCCGGCGCGGCGCAGCTCCGCTTCCATCATGTCGCGGACCTGCTCCACGTTCTCTTCGCGGCGTTCGCGCTTGAACCACTGCTTGATCTTGGTGCGCGCCGAGCCGCTTTTGGCGATCTTCAGCCAGTCGCGGCTGGGGCCGGGGCTGGCCTTGCTCGTCAGGATCTCCACGATGTCGCCGTTTTGCAGCTCGTGGTCATAGGGCACGATGCGGCCGTTGACCTTCGCGCCCACCATGGAGTTGCCCACGGCGGAGTGGATGGAATAGGCAAAGTCGATGGGGGTGGCCCCGGCGGGCAGGGAGCTGACGTCGCCCTTCGGGGTAAAGACAAAGACCTCGTCGGCGAACATATCCACCTGTAAGCCGGAGAAAAAGTCCTCCGCGTCGCTGTCCTGCTGGCTTTCCAGCAGCCGGCGCACCCAGGCGAACTTCTCCTCGTCCCCCTCCTTCACGCCGGCGTCGCCGGACTTGTACTTCCAGTGGGAGGCCACGCCGTACTCGGCCGTGCGGTGCATGTCCCAGGTGCGGATCTGCACCTCAAAGGGGATGGCGTCCGCCCCGATGACGGTGGTGTGGACGGACTGATAGCCGTTGGGCTTGGGGGTGGAGATATAGTCTTTGAATTTCCCGGGCACGGGCTTGAACATGTCGTGGATCTGGCCCAGGACGTTATAGCAGTCGGAAACGTTGTTCACGATGACCCGCAGCGCGCAGATGTCAAAAATCTCGCGCAGCTCCAGCTTCTGGGCGTACATTTTCCGGTAAATGCTGTAGATGTGCTTGATGCGGTGATAGACGGTGCACTCGATGCCCCACTCGCTGAGGCGCTTGGAGATGCGCTTTTCCATCTCGGTCATGAACTGCTCCAGCGCCGGGCGCCGGGCCTCGATGGTGTCGGTGATGGTCTGATAGCCCACCGGGTCCAGATAGCGCAGGGACAGATCCTCCAGCTCCCACTTGATGGCCTGCATGCCCAGGCGGTGGGCGATGGGGGCGTAGATCTGCATGGTCTCCAGGCTCTTCAGCCGCTGCTTTTCCGGCGACTGATAGTCCATGGTGCGCATGTTGTGCAGCCGGTCGGCCAGCTTGATGAGGATGACGCGGATGTCCTTGCTCATGGCCATGAGCATCTTCCGCATGTTCTCCATCTGCTCCTCTTCGCGGCTGGTATAGTTCACCCGCGTCAGCTTGGTGACGCCCTCGACGATGTCCGCCACGGAGGGGCCGAACTGCTTCTGGATCTCCTCGTGGGTGACGGCGGTGTCCTCGATGACGTCGTGCAGCAGCGCGGCAACGATGGAGTCCTCGTCCATGCCCATCTCCACGATGATCTCCGCCGCGGCGACGGCGTGGGTCACATAGGGGCTGCCGTCCTTGCGCTTCTGGTCGGCGTGGGCACGGGCCGCCAGCTCAAAGGCGGCGCGGATGCGCCCGGAGTCCAGCAGCATGTGGGCGTCGTCGATCTTTTTCATCAGCCGACGGTAACATTCCTCGATCGGCAGGGAGAATTCTTCAGCCATGGTCGTTCCTTTCCGCGTATGCGTCGCCCTCGCCGCGCTCCAGCGCGCGGAGCAGGGCGGAATCGCCGAGTGTCCGCCGCCCCGCGTCGGGGATGCAGCGGGCCGTCCAGCGCCCGCGCTGCTCGCGCAGGCTGACGAGGCCCAGCTCCTCAAACACCTTGATGCACAGGCACACCGTCTCCTCCGTCAGCGCCGGGCACAGCTCCGCGCAAAAGCGCTCCGGCGCCGCGGCAAACTCGCCGCCTCTGGCGCTGAGGGCGCGCCAGAGCGATTCAAAATCGCTGCGCGCCGGGGCCGGGGCGTCCTCCGGGATCTCGCCGCGCAGGATCGCCGCGGCGGCGTCCGGACGGTGCTGCCGCAGGTCGCTGAGCAAAAGCTGCACGCTGCGCTTCTGCCGGAATTCGTTGATCTGCGGGAAGAACGCCGCGTCCACGCAGTCGCCCGTGCGCACGCCGAGGCTCTCCGCCGTCTGGTGGAAGAACACGGCCTCGTACTGCTCGCCGAATTTCTCCAGCCGCACGCGCAGGTGCCTGCCGCCGCCGATGGGCGTCAGGTCCGTCAGAATTGCCCCCATCAGGCACAGCCGGGGGCGGGGGTTGCCGGTGCCGCAGGGCTCGAGGCGCTCCAAGTCCTCCACGCACTGCAGCGTCAGCAGCCCCGGGGAATCGGCGCACAGGTCGATCTCCAGCGTGGAGACGCACTCCTCCGCGTGGCTGCGGTAATAGTCGGTAAACGCGGTCCGGAACGCCGCGATGTTCTCCCGCCGGATGGTCAGGCCCGCCGCCAGCGCGTGGCCGCCGAAGCCCTCCAGATACTGCGAGCACTCGCTCAGCGCGGTGAACAGGTTGAAGCCGCCGCAGCTGCGGCAGGAGCCCTTGCCCTTGTCCCCGTCCAGACAGATCATGATGGCCGGCACGCTGAAGGCCTCCGCCAGGCGGGACGCGGCGATGCCGATGACCCCCTGGTGCCAGGCCTCGCGGGCCAGGACGATGGGCGCGTCCGGCGCGGTGTGGCCCAGCATCTCCTGGGCCTGCTGCCAGATCTCCGCCTCCAGGTCCTGCCGGTCGCGGTTGAGCTGGCACAGGTCCGCGGCGCAGCCGGCGGCCTCGCGCGCGGAGTCGGACAGCAAAAGGTGCATGGCGCTCTCCACCTGGCCGAGGCGGCCGGAGGCGTTCAGCCTGGGCGCCAGGGTGAAGCCGATGTTCGTGGCGGTGACGCGCTTTCCGGCGAGGCCGACCTCCTCCAGCAGCGCCCGCAGGCCGGGCCGGGGGGCCGACTCCAGCTTCTCCAGGCCCCGCTGGACGATGTAGCGGTTTTCCCCCACCAGGGGCATCACGTCCGCCACGGTGCCCACGGCCACCAGGTCGGCATAGCGGTCCAGGATCGTTCCGGCGTCCCCCTCCAGCGCGCAGAGCAGCTTGAAGGCCACGCCGACGCCCGCCAGGTCGTGGCTGGGATAGAGGCAGTCCGGCCGCTTGGGGTCCACCACGGCGATGGCGTCGGGCAGCGCGTCCCGGCATTCGTGGTGGTCTGTGATAATCATGTCCACGCCCAGGCCGGAGGCGTAGGCCGCCTCCTCCACGGTGGTGACGCCGCAGTCCACCGTGACGATCAGCGTCACGCCCCGGGCCTTCAGCGTGTCGATGGCGGCGCTGTTGACGCCGTAGCCCTCCTCCAGCCGGTCGGGGATGTACCAGTCGCACTTCACGCCGCGGCGGCGCAGATAGTCCGTGAGCATGCAGGTGCTGGTGATGCCGTCCACGTCATAGTCGCCGTAGACGGCGATGTGCTCCCCCGCGGCGATGGCCCGGGTCAGGCGCATGACCGCCTGGGGCATGTCCGCCAGCATCAGCGGGTCGCCCAGAAGGCGCTCGTCCACATCCAGAAACTGCCGCGCCGCCTCCGGCGTTGCATAGCCACGGACGGCGAGCACCGCAGCCAGCAGCGGGGAATACCCCGCCCGAAGCAGCGCCTCCGGTGCTTCGGCGCGCTGCCCCGCGATTTTCCATCTTGAATACATCATCCGCTTCTATCCCTTTTACGGATCTTTTCCGCCCGGATCCTACGGCGGCGGAAAAGGGAAAAATTATAATAAAGTATTATACCATGCTTTTTCCTGCGGCGCAAGTGCGGAGGAAATGAAAAACACCGACCGCATCCATTCGGACGCGGCCGGCGGTACGTTCCGGAAGCTTACTTTTTCTGCTTCTGCAGCTCCTCGAGGATCTGCTGCAGCAGCTCCTCGCTGGTGGGCTTGGGCTCTTCCTCTTCCTCGGGCTCGGGCTCCGCTTCCTTCTTCTTGCGGGCCTCGGCGGCCTCGTGCGCCTTGTTGAAGGCCTTGACGATGGCGAAGATGATCAGCGCGATGATGATGAAGTCGATGATCGCGCCCACGAAGGTGCCGAAGCCGAGGACGATGGCGTCCTTGACGACTTCGCCGGCCTCATCCAGCTCCGCCGCGCGCAGCGTCACATTCAGCGCGTCCGTGTTGGGCGAGTTGAAGATGTAGGCGATGAGCGGGGTGATGACGTTGGTGACCAGGGTCGTGGTGATCTTTCCGAAGGCGGTCGCGATGATGACGCCGACGGCCATGTCGAGGACGTTGCCCCGCATGATGAAGGCCTTGAACTCTGCAAACAGTTTTTTCATAGAACTCTCTCCTTTACCAAATATTTACAAACTGTTTACTGCTTGGGAATGAGGACCCTGGTGCCGCCCATGTAGGGCCACAGCACCTCGGGGATGGTGACGCTGCCGTCGGCGCGGAGATGGTTTTCCAGGAAGGCGATGAGCATGCGCGGCGGCGCGACGACGGTGTTGTTGAGGGTGTGGGGCAGGTACATCTTCCCGTCCGCGCCCTTCACGCGGATCTTCAGCCGCCGCGCCTGGGCGTCGCCCAGGTTGGAGCAGGAGCAGACCTCAAAATACTTCTGCTGCCGGGGGCTCCAGGCCTCGATGTCGCAGCTTTTGACCTTGAGGTCGGCCAGGTCGCCGGAGCAGCACTCCAGCTGGCGCACGGGGATCTCCATGGAGCGGAACAGCTCCACGCTCCAGCGCCACATCTTCTCGTACCAGTCCATGCTCTCTTCGGGGCGGCAGACCACGATCATCTCCTGCTTTTCAAACTGGTGGATGCGGTAAACGCCGCGCTCCTCGATGCCGTGGGCGCCCTTTTCCTTGCGGAAGCAGGGGGAATAGCTGGTCAGGGTCTGGGGCAGGGCGACCTCGGGCAGGATCTGGTCGATGAATTTGCCGATCATGCTGTGCTCGCTGGTGCCGATGAGGTAGAGGTCCTCCCCCTCGATCTTGTACATCATGGCGTCCATGTCCGTCTGGCTCATGACGCCCTCCACCACGTTGCCGTGGATCATAAAGGGCGGGATGCAGAAGATGAAGCCCTTGTCGATCATGAAATCGCGGGCGTAGGCCAGCACCGCCTCGTGCAGCCGGGCGATGTCGCCCATGAGATAGTAAAAGCCGTTGCCGGACACGCGGCCCGCCGCGTCCATGTCCACGCCGTTGAAGCGCTCCATGATCGCGGTGTGGTAGGGGATTTCAAAGTCCGGCACCGCCGGGTCACCGAAGCGTTGGACCTCCACGTTACAGCTGTCGTCCGGCCCGATGGGCACGCTGGGGTCGATGATGTTCGGGATCAGCAGCATCCGGCGGCGGATCTCCGCGGCAAAGTCGGCCTCCTGCGCCTCCAGGGCGGCCAGGCGCTCGTCGTTGGCCTTCACCTTGGCCATGTTGGCGTCGATCTCGGCCTGGATGGCGTCGCGCTCGGCGCCCTCGGCCTTCTTCAGAGCGCCGAAAAGCGGCCCGTTGGCCTTGGAGAGGGCGTTGCGCTCGGCCCGCAGGTCGCTGGCCTCGGCGATGGCGGCGCGGTTTTTCTGATCCAGGTCGATCACCTCGTCCACCAGGGGCAGCTTGGCGTCCTGAAATTTCTTTTTGATGTTTTCCTTTACCAGTTCGGGGTTTTCCCGGACGAATTTGATGTCCAGCATAGTGTTTGACCTCTGTTTTTTTAAAGTGTATGCGGCGCGGCGAAGCTTTGCGCCGGAGGGAATTGCTTATTTATTTCGCCTGAGCGAAGAAAACAGCCTGAGATTTTCGATGAGCTTTTCGCGGTCCTCCGGGCCGTAGAACTCCAGCTCGATGCGGCCTTTCTTGCGGCCGTCCACCAGATGGACCTTGCGGCCCAGCGCGCTCTCCAGCTCACGCTCCACCTCGCGGACGTAGTCCACGCTCACGGCGGCGGGGGCGGGTGCGGCGGGGGCGGGCGCTTTCGCAAGCCGGGCGGCCAGCGCCTCCGTCTGCCGGACGGAAAGCCGCTTGTCCACCACGGCCTGGGCCGCCTCCTGCTGCACGGCGGCGTCCCGGATGGGCAGCAGCGCGCGGGCATGCCCGGCGGAGAGCGTGCCGGCTTCCACCAGCGCCAGCGTGGCGTCGCTCAGTCCCAGCAGGCGCAGCGCGTTGGCCACGGTGGGGCGGGATTTGCCCACGGCGGCGGCGGTCTCCTCCTGGGTCAGACCGTATTCGTGCATCAGCGTCTGGTAGCCCTTGGCCTCTTCAATGGGGTTCAGATCCTCGCGCTGCAGGTTTTCCACAAGGGCCAGCTCCATGGCCCGGCGGTCGTCCGCCTCCAGGATGCGCACCGGCACCTCCCGCAGCCCGGCGGCCCGGGCGGCCCGCCAGCGCCGCTCCCCGGCGATGATCTGATAGTATCCGTTGTCGATCGGCCGCACGGTGATGGGCTGGATCAGCCCGTATTGCCGTACGGACTCCGTCAGCTCCTCCAGCGCCGCGTCGTCAAAGCTGCGGCGGGGCTGGTCGGAGCGGGGCTCCACCTTGGCGATGGGCAGCGTGGTCTCCGCGTCGCCGCGCTTCGGCGTTTCGTCGTCCCGGAACAGGGCGTCCAGCCCGGAGCCCAGTCCGCTTTTCTTTCCCATGGCAGCGCTCACCCCCGTTTCTGCGCTTTCAGAAATTCGTTGGCCAGGTGCAGGTAGGCCCTGGCGCCCTTGCTGGATTTGTCGTAGGCCAGGCAGGGCATCCCGTGGCTGGGCGCCTCGCTGAGCCGGATGTTCCGGGGAATGGTGGTCTCGTACACCAGCCCGGGGAAGTGGGCGCGCAGCGCAGCCTCCACGTCGGTGGAGAGCTTGGTGCGGCTGTCGTACATGGTCAGCACCAGCCCTTCGATGCGCAGCGCGGGGTTCATCTTCCGGTTGATGCGCCGGATGGTGTCCGTCAGGTCGCTCAGCCCCTCCAGCGCGTAAAACTCGCTCTGCACCGGGACCATCACCGTGTCGGACGCCACCAGGGCGTTGAGCGTTAGCAGCTCCAGCGAGGGCGGGCAGTCGATGATGATGAAATCATAGCGGTCCCGCAGGCTTTTCAGCTTGTGCATCAGCACGAACTCGCGGCCCGGCACGTCCACCAGCTCGATGTTGGCGCCCGCCAGGTCCGGGCTGGCGCCGATGATGTCGCCGTAACGGGAGTCGTTGACGGCGTCGCGCGCCGGCACGTCCCGCAGCATGACGTCGTAGATGTTCTTCGCCTCGGCCTTGTTCAGCCCGAAGGCGGTGGTGGCGTTGCCCTGGGGGTCGCAGTCCACCAGCAGCACCCGCCGCCCGCGGTAGGCGAGGCTGGCGCAGAGATTCACGGCGGTGGTGGTTTTGCCGACGCCGCCTTTTTGGTTTGCGATCGCGACTGTTTTGCCCATGTGCTTCCTCTCCGTTGGATTTCGTCCCCCCATTATAGCAACTGCCGCCGCATTTTTCAATCATAAATGCAATGTTTCACGTGAAACATGCCGGCGCTTGACTGTTTCACGTGAAACAATTATACTGACAGCAGAAAAATGAGCGAGGAGGCAGGAGCATGCGCTGGATCGAGGCCGCGATACAAAGCACCGCCGGGGAGATCGACGCCCTGTGCGAGCGGCTGGAGGACCTGGGGATCGAAGGCATCAGCATCGAGGACGAGACGGATTTCCACACCTTTCTGGAGGAAAACCGCCAATATTGGGACTATGTGGACGAATCCCTCTCTCAAAAGTATGCCGGGGTGAGCCGCGTGAAGTTCTACCTCGCGGACGACGCGGACGGCCGGGAGACCCTGGAGCGCGTGCGCCGCGCTCTGGGCCGGGAAATCGAAACCGCCGCCGTGGAGGACGAAGACTGGGAGAACAACTGGAAGCAGTACTATGAGCCGATCCCGGTGGGGCAGCGCCTTCTGGTGGTGCCGGAGTGGCAGTCCGCCGTATCGCCAGGGCGCACGGTGCTGCGCCTGGACCCGGGCATTGCCTTCGGCACCGGCAGCCACCCCACGACCAAGCTGACGCTGGCGGAGCTGGAAACCGTGGCCGGCCCGGGCAAGCGGGCGCTGGACCTGGGCTGCGGCAGCGGGATTCTGGGCATCGCCGCGCTGCTGCTGGGCTGCGAGAGCGTCGTCGGCTGCGACATCGACCCGAAAAGCCCGGAGGCCGCGGCGCGCAACGCCGCGCTGAACGGCATCGGGGAGGAGCGCTACCGCGCTTACGCGGGCGACCTGCTCGCGGACGAGAGCCTGCGCCGCCGCCTCGGCACGGGCTACGACATCGTGCTGGCGAACATCGTGGCGGACGTCATCATCCCCCTGAGCGGCTTTGCGAGGCGCTTTCTGGCGGAAAACGGCGTTTTCATCTGCTCCGGCATCATCGACGACCGCTGCGCCGAGGTGGAGGCGGCCCTGCGCCGCGGCGGCTTTGCGCTGCTGCGCCACACGCGGGAAGAGGAGTGGAACTGTTACGTCTGCAAATGAGGATCGCAGCACGGAACCGGGGCGCACCGCGCCCCGGTTCAGACTGTAGACAAACCCTGTTTTGTAAAGGAACCGTTTTGCATGGGGGGGTGTGAGGGGGGACGGGAGTCCCCCTGCACGTTCAATCTTCGCAAAAACCGGAACATTTTTGAATGTTTCGGTTTTTGCTTTTCAAGCT
>SVKR01000105.1 GCA_015068365.1 Oscillospiraceae bacterium | reverse complement strand
TGACCCTGCCGGACGGCACGGAAAACGTCAGTGTCTGGGTCGAGGCCACCAAGACCGGCGGAAGCGGCAAGGACGTGACCGTCACCATCGCGGCGAAGTACAGTGTCGACGGCGGCGCGGCGGCAAACATCCCGGCGGATGCCATCATCGGCGACATCACCGTGACGCTGCCGATCCCGGGCACACAGTATGCCCGCGTGCTGCGCGGCGGCGATTATTCTGACGCCACGGGCACGGCAAGCAGCATCACCTTCGTGGCCCGGAGCGGGGAATATACCCTGATCCCCGACGCGCACATCGCCGCAGTGACCTGGCATCTGAACGGCGGCACGGCCTCCGGCCTCACCGACGGGCAGGAGATCGTCTATTACAGAGGCGACGCGCTGACGCTTCCGGCCCCGGAGCGCAGCGGCTATACCCTCAAGGGCTGGTTCGCCAGCAGCGACGGCAGCGGCAGCGCCGTGACGGCGATCAGCGCCGAAACGCCTGCAGCGCTCTACGCAATCTGGCAGTCGAACGACGTGACCGCGACAGTGACCGTCAGCGGCGTGGAAGCCAAGCGGAGCGGCGCGGTCTTCACCGCAACGCTGCCCTTTGACAGCGGTTATCCCAAGGCCTCCGACATCACTGTGACCCCGGCAGACGGTGCTGTGGCAACGAAACCCATGACCGGCGACGACGGCGCAAGCTGGAGCTTCACGGTCACCGCCGAGGACGGCACGGCGCGGGCATACACGCTGCAGATCGAGATCGCGGAGCAGACCGCAGTGGAGAAGCTGGCGGAAGCCAAGAAAGCCATTGAGGACGCCGAGTGGACGGTTGCCCAGACGACGGCCAACGACGCAGATGCCCTCAAGACCTTCGTGGAGGGCAAGCTCGCGACGATGGGCTTGAATGTCAGCTACGACGTAACGGTCACCGATGTGACGCCCGCAGCAGCAGGAACGAAAGACAATGAAACCGGCACGGACGGCAGCTACGGCTTTACCGCCGCGCTGAAGCTGGACGAGGAGACCGCCACGGCAACGGTCACCAATGCGGCAATTACGGCAAACGCTTATGAAGCGCCGATCGCTTACAAGGCCGCGCTGGATGCGGTGCTGCCGTATATCAAGGATACCACGCCGAATCCCACTGTGGGATCCACAGGCGGCGAATGGATCGTCTTCGCCCTGAACCGCGGCGGCGTCAACGACGAGAATTGGAACAACAAGTATCTGGCGAACCTCCAGGCCTATGTGGACAACTGCGACGGCAAGCTGCACGACAGGAAGTACACCGAGTACTCCCGCGTGGTACTGGCGCTCACCAGTATGGGCTATGACGCGACACAGTTCCAGGCCGGCGAGAAGACCTATGACCTCGTGACTCCGCTGCTGGATAAGCAGGATAACGGCGCTTACTGGGCCGAGTGGCAGGGCAACAACGGCACGGCCTTCGCCCTTCTGTCGCTGAATTCCCACAACTATCTGGACAACGCGGAGGGCAATGCAGCCCGCGCAGCGTTCATTGCATCCCTGAAGGCAAACCAGACGGAGAACGGCGCGTGGCCCATCAGCGAAGGCGACGGCAGCGATCTGGACGTCACCGCCGCAGCAATTTATGCGCTGGCCCCGTATTATCTGGACAGCGCGAAACTGGATGCGCTGGGCGGCAGCGTGAGCCATGCCGAGCTGAAGGCCATGGTGGACAAGGCGCTGACATTCCTGTCCAACGTGCAGGATTCCGCCGGCGGCTATGGCAGCGTGGAGGCGGACGGCTGGGTCGTCGTGGCCCTCTCCGCCCTGAAGCGCGACGCAGACACGGATGAAGCATTCGTGAAAAACGGCGTCAGCGTCCTTGCGGACTTCCTTGGCTACTTCGACGAAACTGCCGGCGGCTTCAAGCACTTGGCGGGCGGCGATGTGAACCAGATGTCCAGCGAGCAGGCGGCTTATGACCTCGTGGCCTACGACCGCTTCAAGACCGGAAAGAACGCGCTGTATGACATGAGCGACGTGACCTTCCCAGATCCCGAGACGCCTCCTGTAGCCGTCACCGGCATTACGCTGGATCAGACCACGGCAAGCGTGGAGGAGGGCAAGACCGTCACTCTGACGGCGACGGTGGAGCCTGGAAATGCAACGAATAAGCTGGTGGTCTGGACAAGCGGCGATGAGAGCATTGCAACCGTGACCAACGGCGTCGTCACCGGCGTCAAGGCGGGTACTGTCACTATTACGGCGACGGCGGGCGGCAAGAGCGCATCTTGCGCTGTGACTGTTACCAAAGCGAGCGGCGGCAGCGGCTCCGGCGGCTCCGGCTCCGGCGCGAGCACGATCAATGTCTCCTTCCGCCTCATCGGCGCGGAGAAAGCGAAGCAGGACGTCGACCTGGGCAAGGATTCCTACCTCCCGAACTATGTGACCTGGATCCCGACGACAAGCTATGAGCTGGACGAGGGCGCAACGGTCTATGACCTCTGGGTCACGGCGACCGGCGAGGCAGGCATCCGCAGCGTCGGCGCGGAGAACAACTATGTGGAGACCGTCTATGCGCCCGACGGCTATGCCCTGAGCGAGTTCACCAACGGCCCGCGCAGCGGCTGGATGTACACCATCAACGGCAGCCACCCGGGCTTCGGTCTGGTGGAGCAGGAGCTGCACGACGGCGATGAGGTCATCTGGCACTATGTCAACGACTACAGCTACGAGGTGGCCGACTGGTTCGGCGGCGACGACCGCTGGCCGAGCCTGGGCGACGGGACCTATTACAACGGCTGGCTGAACGCCCCCGACCGCACCGGAAGCTCCGGCGGCGGCATTGCTGGCGGGTCCTCCGGCATTGAAAATGCGGTTGCCCCCACCACCCACGGCAAGGCGACCCTTGACCCGGAGAGCGCGGCGAAGGACGAGACCGTCACGGTCCGCGTGCAGCCCGACGAAGGATATGAGCTGGACGCCATCACGGCGAAGGACGCCGACGGCAACGCCGTGGCCCTCACCAAGAACACCGACGGCACCTACAGCTTCGTCCAGCCGGAGACCGGCGTGACCGTCACCGTGACCTTCAAGGAGAAGGAAAAGACCGGGAGCGTTGAGATCGCCGAGGGTGAGATCACGGCCAAGCCCGAGGTGGCCGACGGCGCGGCGAAGGCCGAGCTTACGGCGGAGAACGTGGCCGAGGCGCTGAAGGACGCGGACAAGGCCGAGGCGCTGACCGTCAAAGTCGAGACCGAGGACGCGAAGAGCGTGGAGGTCACCCTGCCCACCGAGGCGGTGAAGACCGTCGCCGACGCGGACAAGGCGCTGAACGTCGAGACCGAGAACGGCGCCGTGAAGCTGGACGCCGACACGCTGAAGAGCGCGGCGGACAAAGATCTGGCTGTGGTCGTCAAGGCCAATGCTGACGGGTCCACCACCTTTGACATGACCGCAGGCGGCGAGACCGTGGACGCGGAGTTCAAGGTGGAGCTACCCGCAGAGGACGGCCAGGTCCTGGTCATTGTGCACGAAGACGGCACGGAAGAGCTCGTCAAGAAGTCCGTGGTGGAGGACGGCAAGGCCTATGCCGAGATCCCCGCAGGCGCAACGGTGAAGGTCATCGACAACGACAAGGAGTTTGTCGATGTGGCGGACAACGCCTGGTACGCTGAGGCCGTGGAATTCGCCTCCAGCCATGATCTGTTCAAGGGCGTGGGCGACGATAAGTTCGCTCCTGCGGCGCCCATGACTCGCGCCATGCTGGCGACGGTGCTGTACCGTCTGGAGGACGCCGTAGCCACCGGGACCAATCCCTTTGACGATGTGGCGGACGGCACATGGTATACCGACGCCGTGACCTGGGCCAACGAAGAAGGCATCGTCATGGGCACCGGCAAGGGCTTTGAGCCCAATGCCAACATTACCCGCGAGCAGATCGCCACGATGCTGTACCGCTATGCCAAGTACCTGGGTCTGGACGTCAGCGGCAGCGCGGCGCTGGATCAGTTCAGCGACGGCGGCGAGACCGCGTCCTGGGCGCAGGATGCCATGCAGTGGGCGGTCAGCGCCGGGCTCTTCCGCGGCGATGACAACGGCGAGCTGAACCCGAAGGGCGACGCCACCCGCGCCGAGGTCGCCACGCTGCTGATGCGCATGGTGGAGCTCATCGTGAAGTAAGCAAGCAACCCGCTACGGCGTGCGGCCCTGTTCCATCCGAAATAGACGCCCGGTGCTCCGCATCTCATGGAGGAGATCAGGATTCACCCGCCGCACGCCGTACTATGCAAAGGAGAAACCCATGCTGGGCACTGGAAGACTGAAAAAGCAATACGGCGGAAACATCTGCCGCCGCTGCATCTATTCAGCCTATGGCACGCATCTGCGCCCGTCGGACTGCCGCTATCTGGATGAGGATTTGTATCTCTGCCCGGCCTGCGGCGTTCCGCAGCACATCGTCTGCGGCTTTCGTCTGATCGGGGCGTGCAAGATGCTGCTGAAATAAGAATTGTGACCGGGAAATGCGTTTCACGGTGAGACGCATTTCCCCGGTCAAACGAGCTTTTTTAAGGGGGATAAAGCAAAATGACCAAACAGAATGTTCAAATGATGGAGCCGGAGCTTTGCGCACATCCGGAGGCGTTCTGCCTTGTGGGGTATCCCGTCGAGGCGGATCCGAGTCTGGACACAGTGCAGCGCGGGGCATACTGGCAGGGGAAGCAGTTTCCGCCCTTCGACGAGGCGGAGTATGCGAAGATCGGCGGCGGCCCAGCGGAAATCGGCGTCTGGACGCATGAGGACGGGCGGCTGATTTACATCTTCGGCTATGTTGTCCCGGAGATCGGCTATGTGCCGGAGACGATGCGCTCCGTCACGATCCCCGGCGGGGACTTCGCGGTGTTTCAGGTACCGGCGTGCAAGGGCGCGGAGGAGCTTGCCGACAACCTGCGGGGGACCTGGCGCTATGCCTGCGACGAGTGGCTGCCGGGATCGGCATATGAAGCGGATCCCACGCGCATGGCGTTTGAGTATTACTCAGGCAGCGACGCCGCTGTGTACATTCCCGTGAGAGGCCGCGCAAAATGAAGCGCCCGGAAGATTTGACTTTTGAGGACTATCAATTCCAACCGATCTATTGCATGGTTCGCGGCTTTCGGTATGTGGACCGGCGGCTGGTCGAGATGCGGGATTACATCATCGAACATTTTGACGAGGACATTACGCCGCATTCCGTAATTGACCCCTACGGGATGCCCTACAACAACACGCGGTATTGCTTTCACAGCATCATGGGGGAATCCATGGAACACATGATCCGCCGCCTGCGGGAAACGCGGGCGGCGGGGACGGAGCAGACAATTTCATAACAGGGGGGTAGTGGTATGGGAGAAACAAGGCAGTATCATCCCTTCAACGGCGCGGCCTGGTTTGACCACCAGGTGCAGAAAAGGACGCGAAATGCGTTGACCGAACGCGGAAGCAAGGCGAAAACAAAAAGCCGGGAGTACAAGACCGAGTACGCTCGGCAATTGGCGCTGTTCCGTGCAGAACGCATGGAAGTGAAACGGAAGAAAGCGGAACGCTATGCGGCGCGCATGGAGAGGAAGCTCTCAGAAGAGCGCGCTGTTTGACAAGGGGGATTGACCGATGAAAAAGAAAGTATTATCTCTGCTGCTGGCGCTGCTGCTCCTCGTGGGCGCGGCGCCCGCGGCATTTGCGGCGGTGACGGACAACGCGCTTTCCAGCGCCGTCACGGGGACGGCAAAATATATCTATACCACCACCCCGGCGCCGCAGGTGGGCTCCATCGGCGGCGAGTGGGCCGTGCTGGGCCTCGCCCGCAGCGGCTACAGCGTCCCGGAGAAATATTATCAGGACTATTACGCAACCGTTGAAAAATACGTGCAGGACTGCAAGGGCGTACTGCACGACAAGAAATATACCGAGTACTCCCGCGTCATCGTGGCGCTGTCGTCTATCGGCGCGGACGCGAGGAACGTGGGCGGCTATGACCTGACAAAGCCGCTGGGCGACTACGACAAGACCATCTGGCAGGGACTCAACGGCCCCATCTGGGCGCTGATCGCTCTGGACAGCCGGAACTATCCGGAACCCACAACGGGCATCCGCCAGCGCTACATCCAGCGCATCCTGGACTGCCAGCTCTCCGACGGCGGCTGGAACCTCTTCGGCGGCACGAGCGCGGCGGACAAGAACCAGACCTCCGACCCGGACATCACCGGCATGGCCCTGCAGGCGCTGGCAAAGTACCAGAGCCAGCCCGCCGTCGCCAAGGCCACAGGCGAGGCGCTGGACTGCATGAGCAAGCAGCAGCAAGCCGACGGCGGCTTTTCCTCCATGGGCGACAGCAACGCCGAGAGCATCGTGCAGATGATCGTCGCCCTCGCGGAGCTGGGCTTGCCCCAGGACGACCCCCGCTTCGTGAAAAACGGCGTCACCATGCTGGACGCGCTGATGGCCTTCCGGCAGAGCACCGGCGGCTTCAACCATATGACGTCCGGCGGCGGCAACAACCAGATGACCGCTGAGCAGGGCTTCTATGCCCTCGTTGCCGTCCAGCGGCAGAGAAGCGGCAAGAATTCGCTCTATCGCATGGGCGACGCCATCAGCGTCAAGCTGCCCCAGAGCAGCGCCCCCGCGGCGGGCGCTGGGCTGCCCGGCAAGAGCGCGGACGTAAAGGCCGTACCGGTCACGGCGGCGGGCACGACTTTCAGTGACATCAAGAGTCACGCCAACCGCGCAGCCATTGAGGCGCTGGCTTCCCGCGGGATCATCAACGGCATGGGCAACGGGACCTTCGCCCCGGACAAGAATATGACCCGCGCGGAGTTCGCCACCATCACGGTGAAGGCCCTCGGCCTGACGCCGAAGACCAACGGCAGCTTCACGGACGTGCCTGCGGCGCAATGGTTCGCCCCCTATGTGGGCACGGCCAACACCTACGGCATCGTCAACGGCGTCGGGGGCGGGAAGTTCAACCCCTCCGGCACCATCACCCGCCAGGAGGCCGCCACCATGGTGGCCCGGGCCGCAAAGCTCTGCGGCATGAGTACGGATTACACTACCGCCGCTGCCCGCGACATTTTGTCGCAATTCGGCGATTACACCAAGTGCGCCGACTGGGCGCGCTCGTCCCTGGCGTTCTGCTATGATAGCGGCATCCTGGACGACAGCGCACTGAACATCCAACCCACCGTCGCCATCCACCGCTGCGAGATCGCGCAGATGCTGTACAATATGCTGGAGAAAGCGAATCTGCTGTAACCCCCTGAACTGTCATTGCGAGGCGCGAAGCGCCGTGGCAATCCGCAATTCTCCGCGCTTGGAATGACGAACGAAGAGAGGCTTCAATATGTTCTGGAAGAAACACAAATGGAAGATCATCGTCCCGGTCTGCCTGCTGGCGCTGCTGGCCTTCGCCTTCTGGTACGGCGGCGACGCGCCGGGGCTACAGGGCTGGAAGGTGGCGAAGCCCTCTGCCACGGAGGTGCCCGGCTCGGAGCTGGACGAGCGCCCCGGCGGGGCGGAGGGCGTCCTTTCCGTGGAGGAAAAGCTGGCCGCGGCGGCGCAGCTGGCCGGGGATGTTCAGGCGGAAGCCGGCGACGCGGACTACTCCGCCGCCCACGGCATGCAGCTTGACCCGGAGACCGGCAAGGACCGCTACGGCACCAGCGCCGTCCCGGAGGGCAAGCCTGTGCCGGTGGAGCCGGAGGATGTGGAGATATCCGACGTGGAGCACAGCTGCACCATGTCCATCTCCTGCGCCACGATCCTGGACAATATGGGCTGGCTGGACCCGGAAAAGACCGAGCTGGTGCCGTCCGACGGCTGGATCTTAAAGCCCATCGAGGTCACGTTTTATGAGGGCGAGAGCGTCTTCAACGTCCTCCTGCGCACCTGCAAGCAGCAGGGGATCCACATGGAGTTTGTCAACACGCCCATGTACAACAGCGCCTACATCGAGGGCATCCACAACCTTTATGAGTTCGACTGCGGGCAGCTGAGCGGCTGGATCTACAAGGTCAACGGCTGGAGCCCCAACTACGGCTGCTCCCGTTATGCCCTGCAGGACGGGGACGTGATCGAGTGGGTCTACACCTGCAATCTGGGCATCGACGTGGACGCCTACGTGGGAGGATAAACAGATACAGATTTGGCTCCCCTGAAAGGGGAGCTGTCGCCGGAGGCGACTGAGGGGTTTTTCTTATGGTTTCACGCGACACCTTTTCCAGCTGTCACCCGACCGTCAACTTTCTGTACTTCGGGCTGGTGCTGCTCTTTACCATGTGCTTTGAGCACCCGCTGGCCCGCGCCGTGTCCCTGGCGGGCGCGCTGTGCTATGACCTGTACTTAAACGGCAGAAAAGCGGCGCTGTTCACACTGAAATACATGCTGCCGATGCTGCTGCTGACCGCCATCATCAACCCGGCCTTTTCCCACGAGGGCGTGACGATCCTGCGCTATCTGCCCTCTGGCAACCCGCTGACGCTGGAGAGCATCCTCTTCGGCGGCGCGTCGGCGCTGATGCTGGTGGCGGTGGTGCTGTGGTTCGGCTGCTACAATGCCGTCATGACCTCAGACAAGTTCGTGTACCTCTTCGGACGCGTCATCCCGGCGCTGAGCCTGGTGCTCAGCATGACGCTGCGCTTTGTGCCGAAGTTCCGCGCGCAGCTCCACGCCGTCAACGAGGCCCAGCGCTGCGTGGGCCGGGACGTCTCCGACGGGAGCGTGCTCCAGCGGCTGAAAAACGGCGTTACCATCCTCTCCATCATGCTGACCTGGGTGCTGGAAAACGCCATCGAGACCGCCGACAGCATGCGAGGCCGGGGCTATGGTCTGCCCGGGCGCACGGCGTACAGCATTTACCGCTTTGACGAGCGGGACAAGCTGACGCTTTTGTGGCTGGGCTTTTGCGGTTTCACAATCATTGCTGCGTGGATCGCCAAGGGCTTTTACTGGCGCTGGTACCCCAGCGTGAAGTTCACACCCTTTTATCCCCTCGTAGTATTTTTCCATCTTGTCTATTTCGCGCTTTGCTTTACCCCGCTTTTTATGAATCTGTACGCTGATCATCGCTGGAACAAGCTGAAAAAGGGAGAAACGCTATGATCCAAACCATGAATTATCCCATTTCCAAATACTGCATCGACCAGCTCGGCGGCTGGGAGACGCTGCGCAAGCAGGTTTACGCTCTGGGGCTGGACGGCGTCGAAGCCATCGCCGACCCGGACGACCTGGACGACAGATTCCCGGACGATCTGGCCGCCGGCTTCCACATGGTGTTTTACCCGGACTGGCTGGACTTCTGGCGGCAGGACGAGAAGAGGCTGCTGCGGAAGTTCGGCTCCTGGGAGATGGTGGACAAGATCTACCGGGGCACGAAGCCGGAGCAGCTGCTGAAACAATTCCAGGACGATCTGGCGCTGGGGCAGCGGCTGAAAACGCCCTACATGGTCTTCCATGTGTCGGACGTGTCGCTGGAGGAGGGCTATACCTACCGCTGGGAGCACACGAACCGGGAGGTGCTGGACGGCGCCGTCGAGTTCATCAACCATCTGCTGTGGCATGTGGAGCCCACCTTTGACTTCCTGGTGGAAAACCAGTGGTGGCCGGGCTTTACCTTCACCGATCCGGCGGAGACGGAGTATCTGCTCTCCCGGATCGAGTATCCCCGCGTGGGCATCATGCTGGACACCGGGCATCTGATGAACGCGAACACGAAGATCACGACGCAGTCAGACGGCATCGCATGGATCCTGACGAACCTCCGGAAGCACGGCGAGCTGGCAAAGCGGGTCTATGGCCTGCACTTCCACCAGAGCGTCAGCGGCGCGTATGTCCGGAAGAACACCGGCCGTGTGCCGGAGACCTTCAACGGCGAGTACTTCCATGATTTCAGCGTCAGCTATCCCCATATCCAAAGCATCGACCGGCACCTGCCATGGACCAACCCGGACTGCGTGAAGATCCTCGATGCCGTGCAGCCGAAGTATCTGACGCACGAGCTGTCCGGGCGGCACAATCAGCTGGCCGCCGTGAAGCGGCAGCTGGGCACGATTCGGAAAGGTTACAAGTGTAAATAAGTCCTGCTCTTAGAGAAAAGGAGAACATGATGATTCAGTGCTTGGATTTCCCTATTCAAAAAGAATACGACGATTCTTTTATCGGATGGGAGCGTCTCGGTCGGCAGTTGGAGGAAATCGGCATCGACGGTCTGGACGGAATATGGCTTCCCACGGAGAAAGACCCGAGCATTCCAAAGAACCTGCTGATCGGAGGTCATATCGTGACAATGCCCGACTGGCTGGACTTCTGGCGGGAAAATGAGGATGAATTGCTGCGCAAGTTCCATTCGTGGGAGAACGTGATCCAATACTATGGGGACGACAACGGTACAAAGCTTTCGCTGCACTATCTGTACAGCTTATATGACGCCATACAGAACGGCGCAAAGTTTGTTTCATTGGAAATTTACAATGTGACTTACGAGGAATGCCAGTCCTATGAATGGCGTCATGACGACTATGCCGTGCTGGATGCTGCAGCAGAGCTCATCAATATGATTCTTCAGGAAGCAGAGCCCAACTTTGACTTTCTCATCGAAAACTCCTGGTGGCCGGGCTTCCGCTTTACTGAGCCGGAAAAGACCGAATATTTGCTTTCCAAAATCAAGTTCCCACGTAAGGGCATTATGCTGAACACAAGCCACCTGATGAATACGAATCCGAATCTCCGTACACAGGAGGAAGGGGTGGAGTATATCTGCTCCATGCTGCGTGCCCATGGAGAATTGGAAAAATATGTCCTTGGGCTGCGGCTCTCGCAGAGCTTGGGCGGCGGATTCGTCCGTCGCCTGATTCAGGCGGACAAGGCCTTTCGTTCGCTTTCCGGTCTGCCGGATTTTTCCCAGGCGGAAGACATCATAAGCCATAACATCGTCATTATTGATCAAAGACGACCCTGGACGGTTCCAGACGCCGCAGAAATCGTGAAAGCTGTTACGCCGAAGTATCTGGTGCACTCTCCGAGACTTGATAGGTTCAATCCGGATCTTTCTGACGTGAAACAGCAGATCGCCGCGCTGAAGGAAGGACAGTTTGATTCGTGAGTAAAGCGTTGCTGAAAACCGAACAGTTTTGCTTTGCCTATCCCGAGCAGCCGCGCAACGCCCTGCAGGATGTTTCTCTGGAGCTGCAGCAGGGCGAATTCGTCGTGCTCTGCGGGCCTTCCGGCTGCGGCAAGACCACGCTCCTGCGGCAGTTCAAAAGCTCCATGGCGCCCCACGGGCGGCGCAGCGGCAGCGTCTTTTTTGACGGTGAGCCGCTGGAGAGTCTGGATCAGCGGGCGCAGACCACCCGTATCGGCTTCGTGCAGCAGAACCCGGAGAACCAGGTGGTGACGGACAAGGTCTGGCATGAGCTGGCCTTTGGTCTGGAGAGCCTGGGTTACGACACGCCCACCATCCGCCGCCGCGTGGCGGAGATGGCGTCCTTCTTCGGCATCCAGACCTGGTACTACAAGAACGTGACGGAGCTGAGCGGCGGACAGAAGCAGCTGCTTAACCTCGCCTCCATCATGGTGATGCAGCCGGAGCTGCTGATTCTGGATGAGCCGACATCACAATTAGACCCCATCGCGGCCGGGGAGTTCCTCGCCACGCTGGGGAAGATCAACCGGGAGCTGGGGACGACCATTCTGCTGACGGAGCACCGGCTGGAGGAGGCGTTCCCGTTGGCGAGCCGCGTCGTCGTCATGGACGGCGGCAGCATCATCTCCGAGGGTACGCCCCAGCAGGTGGGGCTGGCGCTCAAGGACAAGGGACACAGCATGTTCCTCGCCATGCCCACGGCGATGCGCGTCTGGGCGGCGGTAGAGAACGACGCGGAATGCCCGGTCACCGTCCGGGAGGGCCGGGACTGGCTGACGGCATATGCGCAGCACAGCGAATTGAAAACGCTCCCGCCGGAGCCGGTCTATCCTCACGGAGAGGAGACCGTCATCTCTGCGGAAGCGCTTTGGTTCAAATATGAAAAGGAACTGCCCGATGTGGTCAAGGGACTTTCCGTGACCGTCAAGAAGGGAGAATTTCTGGCGTTGCTGGGCGGCAACGGCACAGGCAAGACGACGTCCCTGAAGCTGCTTGCCGGGCTTCTGAAGCCCTACAGAGGCACGGTACAGCGCAGTGGGACGGTGGGCGTCCTGCCGCAGAACCCGCAGACGCTGTTTGTAAAGAAAACCGTGCGGGAAGACCTGTTGGAGCTCTTGCCGAAGAAGGACCCGCAAAGGGAAGCAAAGGCTGCGCACGTGACGGCGCTGTGCCGTCTGGAAGCGCTGCTGGACCGCCACCCCTACGATCTCTCCGGCGGCGAGCAGCAGCGGGCAGCACTGGCGAAGGTGCTGCTGCTGAATCCGGACATTCTT
This sequence comes from Oscillospiraceae bacterium, assembly GCA_015068365.1. Lineage (GTDB taxonomy): Bacteria > Bacillota > Clostridia > Oscillospirales > Oscillospiraceae > SVKR01. The sequence goes on along the minus strand of SVKR01000105.1, from coordinate 4,889 downwards.
CTGATGGACGAGCCCACCAAGGGGCTTGACGCGGAGTTCAAGCAGGTCTTCGCGGAGATCCTGGCCGTGCTGCTGCGCCGGGGCGTCACCATCGTGATGGTAAGCCATGACGTGGAGTTTTGCGCCCGCTATGCCCACCGCTGCGCGCTCTTCTTTGATGGCGACATCGTGACGGAGGGCGCTCCCCGCGCCTTCTTCTCCGGCAACAGCTTCTATACTACCTCCGCCAACCGCATGGCGCGGGGGCTGCTGCCCGCCGCAGTCACGGCAGAAGATGTGATTTCCGCCTGTGGCGGTGTGCTGCCGCCCGCCGCGGAGCTGCCGGAGGACGCCGGGAGACTGCCGGAGCCACCGAAGGAGGATGAGACAAAGACAGGCAAGCTGCCCTGGTGGCGCATCCTTCTGGCCGTTCTTTCCGGCGCGGGAGCCATCGCTTTGTTCATCCAGGCCATGGGCGTCGCCGATCTGAGCGCGCTGGTACAGGAGGGTGGGTTGACCCATCTGGCCGGGGATCAGCTCTGGCGCTACGGCGTCATGATCGCCTGCCTGCTCGTTTTCGCGTTCTCCGTCTCCCGGAAAAGCGTTCGCCCGGACTACATGCTGCAGACCCCGCTGGAGAAGCGCAGGCTCTCCAAGCGCACCGTCATCGCCACGGTGCTGATCCTGCTGCTGATCCCCGTGACGCTGTTCATAGGGGAATTCTATCTCGCCGGGAACAAGTATTACTTCATCATCCTGCTGGTGATGCTGGAGTGCATGCTGCCGTTCTTCCTCATCTTCGAGGGCAGAAAGCCGCAGCCGCGGGAACTGGTCATCATCGCGGTGCTCTGCGCCCTCAGCGTGGCGGGACGCATGATCTTCTTCATGCTGCCTTCCTTCAAGCCGGTGTTGGCGCTGGTCATCATCTCCGGCGTGGCCTTCGGCGGGGAGACGGGCTTCCTTGTCGGGGCCGTCACCATGCTGGTGAGCGACGTCATGTTCTCCGCCGGGCCCTGGACGCCCTGGCAGATGTTCGCCGCCGGCATCGTGGGCTTCCTCGCGGGGGTGCTGTTCCGCAAGGGACTGCTGCGCCGCAGCCGGGTGGCGCTGTGCATCTTCGGGGCGCTGGCCGCCATCGTCATCTACGGCGGCATCATGAACCCGGCGTCGGTCTACATGTGGGCCCACGAGATCAACTGGAAGCAGATCCTCACCAGCTATGTCACGGGCTTTCCCGTTGACGCCGTCCACGCAGCGGCCACCTGGATCTTCCTCTGGTTCGCCGCCGAGCCGATGTTGGAGAAACTGGATAGAATCAAGGTGAAATACGGGCTGGTGGAGTAAAGAGGCAGAAATGGAAAACGATAATAACCGTTCAAAATGGATAGTTTGCCCTCTGTGCCATATGAATACGCGTACGAAAATATATCGTGAGACCGTACTCATCGATTTTCCATTATACTGCCCCAACTGTAAGCGAGAAATTCCAATTACTCTTGTGAATCAAAAACTCATACTCACTCGGCAAGAGGAACTGAAAAACGGATAGCTGCACATACGGTGCATTCTATCCGTTTTTCACAGCGTTGATATATCTTGAGGCGTCTGCAAAGTCTATGATAGATCTACAGATCGGAACCAGCATCTTGATTTGTTCTTCTGAGCAATCGTGAAGCGATAATTCCAGCTGACTTAAAGCATCAGATCGCAAGGTCGGCTCAGAATAAAAGATGATATAGGGATCAATTCTTAAGAATGTAAGGAGATCAACCAGCGTTTCCATCTTGGGATTCCCTCGATAGTTCTCAATGTCAATGATCGTCCTTTTGTTGGAATGAATCAGCTCTGCAAGCTGGACTTGGGTTAGACCTCTCTTTTTGCGCTCAGATTTGACTCGTTCTCCCAAAATGCGCTGATAATTGTTCATTTCGTTTCACCCCTGTGTGTATTTTACAGCACCGCCTGCAGATCGTGGGTGAATCTTGACGCGCCTCAAGGTGAAAGTAAACACACTTAAGGAGAGCTTTTATTGGGATTGTTCAACTGAAACTCGATATTAAGGGTTTTGTCGTACTCTATCAGAAGCATGCACAAGCAGAAGTGAATTAAAACTCACTTCTGCTTTTTTCTATAGGGAAAGGGCACCGCCGCCTCCATTCGGATCACACAAATGAAATCTGAATGGAGGTACATATCGTGTACGACAATAAAAGCAGTTATGCTCTGAATAAGAAAGACCCCGAGGCAATTGTATACACCGACGCCAATCGACGTGTCATACGTCTGACCCGTGCAGATTTTGACACAGAGGCAGATTTTCTTAAATGGAAGGCGTGGTCCGACGAGAATTACCATGACGAGGAGAAGCAAGATCACATAGAGAGGAATCACACTGCAGCTCTGGATGAATGTGCCGGCGCAATTGAAGGGCCGGAGGTCATCATTGAGCATAAGATCGAAAAACTGGAGAAGGAAAAATACACTGCCAAGACTGTGATTCGCATTAAAGGTCAACTCACAGACAAACAATTTCGCCGGCTCTGGCTGCACTATGTTGACGGGTTAAATGTGGAGACGATTGCGCGGCAGGAAGGGAAGACTCACTCCAGCATTTCTGAGAGCATCAGCACAGCGAAAGAAAAAGTATTGGCTTTCTTCTCCAAACACCCGACGAAAGGGGACCATAAATGGCGATAGGTGAAGGACGCTTTTCCACGATTCTTCATTGACCCTTGAAAACTGAATATACGGTGTTACAGGCACAAAAGCCGTGTGATTAGCGACATGGGCGCGACGCCAAGACGACAGCTTGGGAGGTGAACGAAAAGCTGTCCGAGCGACCACCGTAGCTCCAGACCCGATTGCGGCAGATCGGGCGCGACGACAGCACGGCGGACAATGATACTTGCTCACGCGCTCCCACAGACTTGAGGGGCAGCCCTGGGGTGCTTGCCAGCATTATAAGCAGCGGCAACCCGGAGCTATGACAGCCTCGCCAGAGGCGGCCTGCAACATCCCCGCCGCCGGGGCCGCGTGGCAAATACGGCGAATGGCAATACTTAAAACGAAATGCGGCTGCCGTGCACTGGATACCAATATGTGAATTGGTCCAATAATCCAGCACGGCAGCCGTGTTTCCGTTTGAAATATGATAATAGAAAAAGCATGTATTATGATGTTAGATAGATCTAATGAAACAAAAGAAGGGGAGAACAATGATCAGAACGCGGACAATCAAAGAGGCAGCGGCGTATTTCCGGAAGAACGATCCACAGACCTGCCTGACGGAGACCGCGATCCGCACGCTGCTGCGTACGGGCAAGGTGCCCTGCGCTCGCGTCGGAAAGAAATATCTCGTTACGATTGAGGCCTTGGAAGACTATCTGTGTTCCCGTATGGACTGCGACGAGAGACCCGGCAGCAGATCCAAAAGGGATTGGGCGATAAGTTGACAGCATGGTAGTGCTGCTTCAAACGCCGGACAACCTTGCGTCACTCATTACCCTGCGGTATAATTCGAATGCTTGTATCGCAGGGGCGTGATGAAAGGAGTACGCCCGATGAAAGAGATAAAAGAATCGAAAAAAGAATACAAATACTGTACCAAGGTGCTTGCACTTCCAAATGGCCGCCGGAAATACGTTCGGGCCAAGACTGAAGCGGAACTGGAGGACAAACTGAAAAAGCTGGAGGAGCTGGTCGCCGCCGGCGTTCGGATTGACAGCAACGAGAACTTCGGGCAATTCACGCAGCGGTGGTTCGACTACTATAAGAAGCCCTATCTGCGCGAGAAGAGCCTGGATATCATAAAGTATGTGGTCAACGACTATATTTTGCCGCCCCTCGGCAGCTGTATTCCCTATGAGATCACGCCGATGCAGATCCAGGCACTGATGGCGGGCATGAGGAATAAAAGCTTTAGCCTCCAGTCAAAGGTTCTGATCAATCTCCGCGATATTTTCAAGGCTGCCGAAGAAAACGGCCTCGTGGCGAAATCTCCGGTCAGCAGCCGGCTGAAAGCCGGCGGAAAAAAGACCGAGGAGAAAGAGCCGCTGACCCCGGGAGAGACGATGCTCCTTCTGGAGCGCGTTACGGAGCCCCGTGCGCGAACATTTCTGCTTCTGTGCCTGCACACCGGCGTACGACGCGGCGAGGCGCTGGCGCTCAAATACTCCGACATCGACTTCAAAAACAAGGTCGTGCACATTCGACGCAATGCCATTATCAAGCAGAAGGACACCATGGCCAGCTCGGAGATGAAGACAAAAGCCGGAAAACGGGATCTGCCGTTGACAGCGGAGTTGGAATCATGGCTCCAGGAGCAAAGGAAAACGGCGCCGTCCGACGATATCTTCGTGATGAAGGATGGCAAGCTTCTGACGACTTCCGCATTTCACAAGCTCTTTGCCTGGATCGACAAGGCCCTGCCGGAACGTCATATCACGGCCCACATCCTGCGGCATACTTACATCACGCGCCTGTTTGAGGCGGGACTTGATCTGAAAGAGATCCAGTATCTGGCCGGACACAGCAGCGTGGAAATGACGCTCCGGGTCTACGCCCACTATGATCGGCTGCGGCGTGAATCGGCGACGGGAGAGAAGGTCAGAGCGGCCTTTTCCGGCCCGCAGACATCTTGATTTTTGCAACAAATTTGCAACAAGAACACGGGAATTTGCAACAAATTACGCGAAAGCGAAATTTACAAGATGTCAAAAAAGTACCGAAAACGGTCAATTTTGACGCATTTTCGGTACTTTTCTGGTGCTCCAGCGGGGATTCGAACCCCGGACACCCTGCTTAAAAGGCAGGTGCTCTGCCGACTGAGCTACTGGGGCATATTGGGTTTCTGCGCTGGCAGGGGCGGCAGGACTCGAACCTGCGAATGGCGGAGTCAAAGTCCGATGTGT
>SVKR01000104.1 GCA_015068365.1 Oscillospiraceae bacterium | reverse complement strand
GGGCGCGTTGCAAAATACGCAATGTGTCATTGCGAGGCCCCGCAAGGGGCCGTGGCAATCCGTTTTTCCTATGAAAGGAAGTACGGATTCCCACGCCAGTGTGCGCACTGGCTCGGAATGACAGGAGAGATCCGCACCCCCGCGCCGTGCCCCCGCCGCCGCGCCGCACCACATAGGCCCCCTTTCGAAAAGGGGGCTGCGTAGGGCGCGCTGTCCTCAGCGCGCCGTGCTGACTGAGGGATCGAGTTCAATCCGCCGTCAGGCACTACATTTCTTAACGGAGCGGCGGCGCGTCGGGGACGACGCGCCCTACGGGAGCAAATGCATGAGATGCTGTCCCCCCACCACAATATAAAAAAGGCACACCCGTGCGGGTGTGCCTTTTTGTGTGTTTCTTATTTATTCGTCCTTGCAGCAGCAGTCCTTGACCTCGTCCACGGCCTTTTCGGCGGCGTCGGCGACGGTGTCCACCACGGCATGGGCGGCGTCGGCGACGGTGTCCGCGGCGGCGTCCACGGCGTCAGCGGCCTCGGCGGCGGTGTCCTTGGCGCAGCAGCAGGCCTCCTCGGCCTTGTCCTCTACGGCGTCGGCGGCGTCCTTGGCGCAGCAGCAGGCCTCCTCAGCCTTGTCCTCGGCGGCGGCGCAGCAGCCCTCGGCCTCCGCTTCGGCGGCGCCGACGACCTGCTCAAACTCCACCTCCACGTCCGGCTGCTCCGGCGTGTTGAAGGCGGCCTTCAGCTCGGCCAGCTCGGCCTCCTTGGCGGCCACGGACTTCTCCGCCAGGGCGACTTCCTCGCAAAGCTGGCTGAAATAGCCCTCCGGGGCGTCCTTGTGGGTGTCATAGTAGAGCTTGCCGATCTCAAGGAAGGTCTTTTTCATGTCTTCCTTTTCCCTGGCAATGTCCATGGTCAGCTTTGCGATGCGCCCGCCGGCCTTGGCGATGTCGGCGGCCTTCTCGGCAAAGCCCTTCGTGGCGTCGGTGGCCTTGCCCGCCACGTCGCGCGTGGCGTCGGTGGCCTGGCCCAGCAGAGAGAGGATGGTGTCTTTCAGTGCCATAGTATGTACCTCCTGTTAAGTGATTTCGTTTTCGTTTTCGGGTTCGGGTTCGGGTTCGGATTCGGGTTCATGTTCGCCCTCGGCGCTCGCCGGGGCGGGGAGGGGGCGGCCGAAGAAGGGGGGCTTGCCCGCGGCGATGCGCCGGGCGTTCACGATGTACAGCGCGAGCGCGGCGAGGGCGGAGAGCAGGCCCAGAAGCTGGGAGATGCGGATGACGTTCGGAATGAGCCACAGGCTGTCGGAGCGCAGGGACTCGATGGCGGCGCGGCCGAAGCCGTACCACACGAGGTAGATGAGGAAATACTGCCCCTGGTAGGCGCGGCGGCGCTTGGAATGGAAGTGCATCAGCACGAAGCCCAGCAGGTTCCACAGGCTTTCGTAGAGGAAGGTGGGGTGGACATAGGTGGTGACGCCGTTTAAGGTCAGGCCCATGCGGCAGAAGATGTCGGTCTCGTAGCCGTAGGCCTCGCGGTTGAAGAAATTGCCCCAGCGCCCGACGAGCTGGCCGATGAGCAGGCCGAAGCTCATGAGGTCCAGCGGCGGGAAGACGCTCTGCTTCTTCCTGCGCGAGCGCAGCAGAAGCGCTGCGATGGCGCCGATGACGCCGCCGTAGATGGCGAGGCCGCCGTCCCGGATGCGCAGGAAGCTGGCGGGGTCTTGCAGGTAGGTGTGCACGCCGTTTGCGTCCACGTAGGTGATGCAGTAGTAGAGCCGGGCGCAGACGACGGCGGCGATGACCGCCCAGATGATATAGTCGTAAACGTCCTCCATCTTCATGTCAAAGCGCTTCACGACCCGGCTGGCGTAGAACACCGCGAGCAGGAAGCCCAGCGCGATGACGATGCCGTAGTAGTAGATGCAGAAGCTGCCGATCCGGATGCAGTAGGGGGGATTGAGGGCGAAGGCCTCCCCGAACATGGGGAAGGAGATGACGGCCTCACGCATTGGTGCCCGCCTCCTTTCCCACGGGGGTGATGACGCTCATGGCGAAGCGCTCCGGCGCGAGGGCGTCGGCGAGGAAGGCCTGCACGTCCTGCTCCGTCAGCGCGGCGCTGACCGCAAAGGCGTCCATGGCGTTGTAGCCGCCGAAGGCCCCGTCGGTGAGGGAGGCGCAAAGGCCGCTGAAGCTCGACAGCGCTCTTACCCGCGCGCCGTAGCCCGCCTTTTTGACTCTGGCGAAGCGCTCAGCGTCAAAGTCCCTGGCCGCGGCGGCGGCCTGGGCCTGCACGGCGGCCAGCACGGCCTCCGGGTCGCGCGTCTCGCCGCCCAGCAGCAGCGTCACGGTCCCGGCGGCGTCGTCCGCGTCCACGAAAAAGTCGGCGTTCAAAAGCCCCTCGGCGTACTTTCGGTGGTAGAAGGGGCTGGAGGGGCCGTAGAGGTACTGCAGTGCAAGGCCGCTCAGCAGCTTTTGCCGCAGCAGCGCGCCGCCGCGCTTTCCCGGCGTCAGCTTCACGCCGATGAGCATCTGCGGCGCGGAGACGGCCATGGCCTTGGAAAAGCGGGGCCTGGCCGGCAAAAGCGTCTCCGGCGGGCCGTAGTCGCTGACCGGGACCTCACCGGGCTCAGCGGGCAGCACCTCCAGCGCGAGGGCGCGCACGCGCTCCGGGTCCACGTCGCCGGCCACGGTCAGCGCCATGTTGCCGGGCGTGTAGAAGATCTTATGGCAGCGGTAAAGCGTCTCCGGTGTGATCTCCGCGATGGACTCCACCGTGCCGGCCACGCTGTCGCGGATGGGGTGGTGGTCATAGAGGCAGCGCATCAGCTCGTCATAGATGACGTAGTCAGGGCTGTCGTCCCCCATGCGGATCTCCTGGCCGATGATGCCCTGCTCCTTGGCGACGGATTCCTCCGTGAAGTAGGGCGTGGAGACGAAGCGCAAAAGCTCGCGCAGGTTGTCATAGAAATTCTCCGTGCTCTCAAAGTGATAGCAGGTGAGGCCGGAGGAGGTGTAGGCGTTGGGCTGGGCGCCGTTTGCTGCAAGGGTGGCGAGGGCGTTGTCCCCGTCCGGCATGTCGAACATCTTGTGCTCTAAAAAGTGGGCCACGCCCATCGGGGTGTCGATGAACTCCCCGCCGAAGCGGAAGCGGCGGTCCGCCCCGCCGTAGCAGGTGGTGAAGGCGGCGTAGGCGCGCGTGTAGCCGCTCTTGAGCGCCACGGCCAGCTTCAATCCGTTCGGAAGCGTGTCAAACCAAAGCGTCTCGCCGACGCCGGGGTACTCAATCCGCTGCATCTTCCGGCGCCTCCTCTCCCGTGTCCTCGCCGTGCAGGAAGTAGACCGCGTCCAGCTCCACTCCGGCGGCAATGTCCGTGACGGCTTGCTTCGTCACCAGCTCCACCAGTCCCGCCAGCTCCTCCGGGCCGTAGTCCAGGCCCTTCAGCGTCTGGGACAGGTAAAATTCCTCCAGCGCGCCGGGGCTGTCCGTCATGGCGCGCAGCGCCCCGGCCAGATAGCGGCGGGCGGCGGTCAGCTCCTCGTCGGTGACGTCGCCCGCGCGGACGGCGTCCAGCTGCGCCAGGATCTCCGCCTGGGCGCGCTCACGGTCTTTCGCGTCCACGCCGGAGGAGACCAGCATCACGCCCTTGAAGCTGTCGCAGGCGGAGGAGGCGTAATAGCAAAGCGAGAGCTTCTCCCGCACGTTTTCAAACAGCTTGCTCGTGACCGAGCCGCCGTAGACCGCGTTGAAGACCAGTATGGCGGCAAAGTCCGGGTCGGCCATGCACTCGCCCAGGCGGAAGCCCAGGCACAGCTTGCCCTGGGCGACGGGGAGCGTCTCGTCAAAGCTGCGGTACGTCGCTTCGACCGCGTTCATGCGCACGTCCGTGCCCAGGTCATAGTCCACCTCGCCGCGCGGCAGGGTGATGAGCGCCTCGGCGCAGGCGGCGGCGACGCGGTCATGCTCCGCTGCGCCGCAGTAGAAAATTTCCACCGGGGCCGAGAGCAGCAGCGCGCGGTAGTGGCGGGTCAGCTCCACGTAGCCGACGGCGGCGGCGTGGGCTGCGTCGCCCATGTCGTCGCAGCCGTAGGGCTCATAGCAGCACATCTCCTCCACCAGGCGGTCCATGGCGTAGGAGCGCTTGTCGTTCATGCGCGCGCGGATGTCGTCCAGCAGCTTCTCCCGCTCGCTGTCCACATAGTCGCGGCGCAGCAGGCCGCCGTGCGTGGCGGGGGAGAGCAGCAGCTCACCCAGCAATCGGGCGACCGGCTCCAGGAGCTTCTCCCCGTCGGGGGTGAAGCGGTCAGCCAGGAAGCCGGCGTACAGCCCCACGCAGAGCATCTCGCCCTTCTTGCGCACGCAGGGCAGGATCTTCGCGCCGTACAGCTCGTCCTCGGCGCGGGCGACGGCGTCCAGGTCCGGGTGGTGGATGCTGCCGCGCAGCAGCACCCGGGGCAGCAGCGCGTTTTTTGCCACCGTCTCCCGGTCCAGCGCCGTGAGCAGGTTCACGGAGAGACAGTCGGATTTGAATTTGTCGGTGCGCAGCGTGGTGAGAAACACGCCGGGCAATAGCTGGGAGCGGGTAGGTTCCATCTGTGCCTCCAAGTGTTCTGTATAGTATGAAGTATAACACGCTTTTGGCGATAAATGAATGAATAGTTTATGAATTATTTGGCGGCGCGGCGTCATTTCCCCACGCAGAAGCGGGAGAAGATCTGCTCCGTCACGTCCTCGCGCACGGTGCGGCCCGATAGCTCGCCGAGGGCGGCCATGGCCGCCTCGCTCTCCGTCAGCACGGCGTCGGGCGGCATGCCGCACTCCAGCGCGTCCAGCGCCGCGCGCACGCTTTGCCGCGCGCGGGCGACGGCGTCGGCCTGCCGGGCGTTGGTGAGCATCTCGCCCGCGACAGCGCCGGGGTCGGTGGGGTAGCGGGCGGCGACGGCGGCTTCCAGCGCGTCAAAGCCCTGCATCGTCACGGAGGAGACGGGCAGAATGGGGGTGCCCGCCAGGTCCGCGGGCAGGGCGCAGGGCACTTCGCCCAGGTCGCACTTCGTGCGCAGCAGCAGCGTGGGGGCGGCGGCTTTGGCCTGGCGCAGGAGCGCTGCGTCCTCGTCCGTGAGCTCGCCCGTGGCGTCGGAGAGCAGGAAGATGAGCTCCGCGCGCTTCAGCGCTTCGCGCGAGCGCTCCACGCCCAGGGCCTCCACCGCGTCGGCGGTGTCGCGCAGCCCGGCCGTGTCCGTCAGGCGCAGCAGCACCCCGCCGAAGCGCACCGGCTCGCTGATGGTGTCACGCGTGGTGCCGGGCACGTCCGTGACGATGGCGCGGTCGTAGCCCAGGAGGGCATTCAACAGCGAGCTTTTCCCCGCGTTGGGCCGCCCCACGATGGCCGTGGGCACCCCGGCGGTCAGCACCCGGCCGCGCTCGAAGCTGCGCTCCAGCGCCGCAAGCGTGGCCTCAGCGTCGCGCATCTGGCGGGCGTAGTCCGCGATTTTGAAGTCCGGGATGTCCTCATCCGGGTAGTCGATGACCGCGTGGTAGTGGGCGGAGATGGCGGCCAGCGCGTCGTAGACCGCGTCGGTCCGGCGGCTGACGGCGCCGCCCAGCTGCCCGGCGGCGACCCTGGCGGCCTCCGCCGTCTCGGCGTGGATGAGGTCGATGACCGCCTCGGCCTGCACGAGGTCGAGGCAGCCGTTTAAAAAGGCGCGCTTGGTGAACTCCCCGGCCAGGGCCTGCCGCGCCCCGGCGGCGAACAGGGCCTCCAGCCCCTCGCGCAGCACGGTGGGCGAGCCGTGGCATTGCAGCTCCGCCGTGTCCTCCCCGGTGTAGCTGTGCGGGGCGCGGGAGACGGTGCAAAGGCAGATGTCCAGGACGGCACCGGCGGCGTCGTGCAGCGTGCCGTAGACCAGAAGGCGGTCTGGGCGCGCGGACATGGGCGCGCCGTGCGCCGGGGTGAAGACGCGCTCGACGACGGCGATGGCCTGCGGGCCGCTGAGGCGCAGCACGCCGATGCCGGAGAGCACGGCGCCGGTGGAGATGGCAGCGATGGTATCGGGCATGGGGGGGCTCCTTTCCAAATAAAAAGGGCGCATCGCAAACCGTACTGCCCTGTCATTGCGAGGCCCCGCCAGGGGCCGTGGCAATCCGTTTCCCCGCGCGGAGAGGACGGATTCCCACGCCAGTGCGCGCACTGGCTCTGAATGACCGGGCTTGCATTTCGCAACGCGCCGTTCTCTTTTTTTACGTCATGTCAAAGCGGACGCGCGCGGAGAGGACGGATTCCCACGCCAGTGCGCGCACTGGCTCGGAATGACCGGGATTGCATTTCGCAACGCGCCGTTCTCTTTTTACGTCATCTCAAACCGCACGCGGAGAGGACGGATTCCCACGCCAGTGCGCGCACTGGCTCGGAATGACCGGAATTGCATTTCGCAACGCGCCGTTCTCTTTTTTACGTCATGTCAAACCGCACCCGCGCGGCGGGGTCGAACATGCGGTTCATGATGGCGGCGACCTCGGCGCGGGTGATGGCCGTGTCCGGGCCGAAGGCGTGGGCCGGGCGGCCGGGGGCGGCGTTGTAGCCCGTCAGGATGCCCGCGGCGTAAAAGCCGTAGACCTCGCGGGCGATGGCGGAATCCGTCGGCACGTCGGGCACGGCGCCGTCGGGGATGGTGTTGATGGGGGTATAGCGCTCCGCCGGCAGGGCGCGGTAGAAGATGCGGACGAAGCCCGACCGGTCGATGGGCGCGTCCCAGCCGGTCAGCGGCATTTCATCGAGGATGCCCTGCTCCAGCGCGTAGCCGACGTAGGTGTAATACCAGGGCTGCCCGTCCGCGGCATTTTGCAGCGTGACGGCGCCGCTTTGGTCGCTCTGGTGCATGCAGGCGGCCAGCTTCACCGCCTGGGCCAGCGTGATGTTCTCCCCCGGGGCGTAGTGCGTCGCGTCCATGCCGTTGACGAGCCCGCGCGCCCAGGCCCCGGCGACGTCGGCATAAAACCAGTCGCCCGGCAGCACGTCCGCAAAGGGCAGGCCGTCCGCGGGTACGTCGGTCTGAATGGGCCGCTCGGTGACCTCGGTGCGCACGGCGGGGGAGAGGGCGACGACCGCGCGCTCCGACGCGCACGTCGCGGTGATGCGCGCGCCCAGGCAGGCCACATAGCGGTGGCACTGCCGCGCCGCGCCCCCGGTGGAGCCGCGGCCCAGCGTGCAGTTGATGAGGCTGCCGGAAGCCACCGTGAGCCCCACGTCGCCGGAGAGCAGGATGAGCTGCTGTCCGTCCGCGAGCGTGGCGGTGTCGCCGGCGTGCAGCTGCGTGACCGTGAGGCCGGCTGTATTCGCAACTCCCGCCGGGGCGGGGGCGCGCACGGCATCCAGCGCAGCAATTACTTCCGCGCGATAAACCCCCTCGGCGTAGGACCGGGAGATCAGCGGATCGTCCGTCCCTCCCGCGGCGGCGCGGGCGGGCAGGGCCAGCAGAAGGGCCAGCGCTGCGATGAGCGCCGGGATTCGGGCAGGGCGCATGGGATCATTCCTTTTCCGTGAGGTAATAGCTGAGGGCCAGCAGGCTGTCGGAGAAGTGGATGTTCTCGATGATGCAGCCGCTGTCGCCCGGGTCAAGGTCCGCGTCGGTGAAGTTCCAGATGGAGCGGATGCCGCAGTCGATCAGCTCCTCCGCCACGGACTGCGCGTGGTCCTTGTTGGTGGAGAGGATGGCGATGTCCACCTGGTTGTCGCGGATGAAGTCGCGCTGGGTCTCCGCGTCGGCGATGGTGACGCCGGCGATCTCGGTGCCGACCAGCTCCTTGCGGATCTCGAAGGCGCCCAGCAGGCGGAAGCCGTAGTGCGAGAAGGAGAAATTTTCAATGAGGCTCTGGCCGATGCGCCCGGCGCCGATGAGGATGACGCTGTAGCTGCGGTCCATGCCGAGGATGTGGGCGATCTGCTCGCGCAGCGCGGCGACGTTGTAGCCGTAGCCCTGCTGGCCGAACTCGCCGAAGCAGGAGAAGTCCTGCCGGATCTGCGAGGGCGTCAGCCCCATCTGGCTGCCCAGCTCGCCGGAGGAGATGCGCTCCACCCCGGATGCGGCAAGCTCGTCCAGCTTGCGCAGGTAGCGCGGCAGACGGCGGATGACGTTTTTGGAGATGTAGGACGATTTTTTCATATCGCGGCCCCCTCTTGTGTTTGTGCATTAATTAACTAATATTGTATTATAGCATCGCCCGCCGGGGATTGCAAGGGGTGCTTTGCCGGTGCGCAAAGGATTGCAATTTGCGCGCGCGTGTGCTAAAGTGGCGGCATGGTACTTTTAAAAATAAGGAGCGACACGGTATGAAACGATTTTTCTCTCTGCTTTTGTGCCTGGCCCTGCTGGCGGCGCTGGCCCTGCCCGCCGCGGCGAAGGCGCCGGAGCTTTCGGCCTGGTACATGGACGCAGACGGCGCGCTTAAGCCGCTGGGCAAGTGGCTCTACGCCCTGGAATGGGCGGGTGCGGACCGGCAGTTCCGCCTGCCCCGCGACCTCACTCCCGCGGACGTGGGCGAGTGCTATCGCCCCGAAGGCCTGATCGATTCGGACTTTTTCTGCTGGGACTTCTACCCGGTCTATCGGGATGCTGCGGGCAGGGTGTACATCAACAGCGTCGACTACACCCAGGACTGGGACGATGAAGGCTCGTCCTTCGTCGGCGATTCCATCGACTACGCCGAAAACCGCAGCGTGCTCATCCCGGTCGCGGATCTTCTGGAGCAGGCGGAGACCGACGGCCAGACCCTGTACGGCGTGTGCCTGGTGGCCTACTGGACCGACGATCCTATGGTCAGCGTCTACCTCGGCGACTATGACGCCGACGGCGACTATGACGACGAATGGTGGGCCGACCTGGAGAAGGATACGACCTGCGGCGTCTATGGCTTCACGCTGCCGACGGCGGCGCTGGCCAAGCTGCCCGAGGTCCTCCATCCCGACGCATCGGAGCTGTTCCTCTATGCCGTGGGCGCGTGGGATTACGATGACCTGGGCTACCCGCCGCAGCTGGACACCGTGGCGTTCCTCGGCAGCTACGCCCTCGGCACGACGCTGTATTACCGCGGCGGCAGCATTTCCGCCTTCCCGGAGGAGGACGCCCCCGGCGCCGTGCCCGTCACCGTGGACTGGCCGAAATTCCTGCTGACGACGGCGGCGCTGCCCGCGGCGTACCACATCGACGCCGACGTGGACGGCGCGGCGAAAACGCTGACCGTGTACGGCAGGGACAGCTGGCTCATCGCCCCGGAGTGCGCCGCGCCCGCGGGCCGCAGCTTCACTGAGTGGAACGTCTACAAGGTGGAGGGCGACACCGCGGTTTTTGCCCGCACGGCCTTGCCCCGTGACCGGATCGCGGTGGACGCCTATCAGATCGCGGGCGACACCGTCACCGGTCTGCGCCTCGCCGCGGTGCTGGGCGACGTGCCCGTCGATCCGCCCTACGTCTCGCCCTACCTCCCGCCCTATGATCCCGGCCTGGCCCCGGCGCAGACGGAAACGCGCACCCCCGGCCCGGCGGGCTTTTCCGACGTGCACGCGGGCGACTGGTTCTATGACGCGGTGCTGTGGGCCAGCGCGCAGGGGCTGATGGTGGGCTACGGCAACGGGTACTTCGGCCCGGACGACGCCGTGACCGGCGCGGACTTCACCCAGGTGCTGCGCAATCTCGCCGGTGGCCTCGCCCCGGCGGGCATCGACGCCCCGGCGGACGGCGCAAAGCTTTCGCGCGAGGCGTGCGTCGCGGCGCTGTACCGCTATGCCGAATCCGCGGGGCTGGACGTGTCCGCGCGCGGCGACCTCAGCGCCTTTGCCGATGCCGACAGCGTCAGCGCCGACGCGCTGGAGGCCATGCAGTGGGCCGTGGGCATCGGCCTGGTGAAGGGCATGGGCAATGCTACCCTGGCCCCGCGCGCCGGGGTCACCCGCGCCCAGCTTGCCGCCATGCTGCAGCGCTTCCCCGCGATCTGAACAAACTGAATCAAATGCAACCAAGCCCGGAAGCAGAGCGCTTCCGGGCTTGCTATTTTAATATCTGCTTGGTATAATAACTTAGTTAGACTTAGATACAGCAACGGAGGAAGCGCTATGCTGGAACTGCGGCATCTGCAATACACCGTCTCGGACGAGGCGGGCAACAACGACATTATCCGGGACATCTCGCTGACCGTGCCGGACGGGCGGCTTTTGGTGCTGACCGGCCCCAACGGCGGCGGCAAGACCACGCTGGCCAAGCTGGTGATGGGCCTGGTGACCCCCACGGCGGGGCAGATCATCTGGAACGGCGAGGACGTGACCGCCCTTTCCATCACGGAGCGGGCCCGGCGCGGCATCAGCTACGGCTTTCAGCAGCCGCCCCGCTTCAAGGGCATCAAGGTGGGCGACCTGCTGAGCATCGCCAGCGGCAAGCGCCTGCTGCGCCGCAGCGAGGCCTGCGCCTACCTCACGCAGGTGGGGCTGTGCGCGGCGGACTACATCGACCGCGAGGTGGACACCAGCCTCTCCGGCGGCGAGGTGAAGCGCATCGAGATCGCCACGATCCTGGCGCGCAACAGCGGCCTCATGATCCTGGACGAGCCGGAGGCGGGCATCGACCTGTGGAGCTTCAACAAGCTGACCGAGACCTTCTCCGCCATCCACGAAAAGCGCGGCGTGACCATGATCATCATTTCGCACCAGGAGCGCATCATCGCCCTGGCCGACGAGATCGCGGTGATCGACCGGGGCGAGGTGGCCCGCCGCGGCAGCGTCGGCGAGGTGTTCCCGGCCATCGCGGCGGGACAGACGGGCAACTGCCCGGCACGGAACTGAAGGAGGGGGAGATAAGAGATGAGCGATAAGCTGAACGCGGTGGACCAGGCTCTGCTGGAGATCATCGCGGACATGCCCGGCGGCAAGGCCGAGGGCGCGGTGAACATCCGCAAGGACTCCGGCTGCGCCGAGCGCCTGACCACCGCGGACGTGGACATCCGCAGCAAGGCCGACAAGCCCGGCATCGACATTTTCATCAAGGCCGGGGCGCAGAAGGCCATGTGCCACATCCCCGTCATCATCACCAAATCCGGCCTCACCGAGACCGTGTACAATGATTTCTACGTCGGCGCGGGCGCGGAGTGCACCATCATCGCCGGCTGCGGCATCCACAACTGCGGCGAGGGCGAGAGCCGCCACGACGGCGTGCACACCTTCCACATCGGGGCCGGGGCCAAGGTCACCTACGTCGAGAAGCACTACGGCGACGGCGACGGCAGCGGCGCGCGCGTCATGAACCCGCAGACCGTGGCCTATCTGGAGGCCGGGGCCTTCCTCAAGATGGACACCAGCCAGATCAAGGGCATCGACTCCACGAAGCGCGAGACCACCATCGTCTGCGGCCCCGGGGCCGAGACGCTGGTGACCGAGCGGCTGCAGACCCACGGGCAGCAGGAGGCCGTCAGCAATATGGAGATCGTGCTGGACGGCGACGACGCCAAGGGCCGGGTCATCTCCCGCTCCGTGGCGCAGGAGCGCTCCAAGCAGGTGTTTTACCCCAAGATGACCGGCAACGCCCGCTGCTTCGGCCATGTGCAGTGCGACAGCATCATCATGGACGACGCGCGCATCAGCTCCATCCCCGCCATCGTGGCCAACTCTACCGAGGCGGAGCTGATCCACGAGGCGGCCATCGGCAAGATCGCGGGCG
>SVKR01000103.1 GCA_015068365.1 Oscillospiraceae bacterium | reverse complement strand
GCCCGCTCCATCGCCGCCACCGCGGCTGCCGGCGGCGTGCTCACCGCCGCCACGGACGTCGACTACACCGTGACGCCGGGGGACTATCACTTCGACGGCAGCGTGTACGAAAAGCGCTGCTACAACGGCTTCGGCCGCCCGATGCCGCAGGAGAACCTGCGCCTGGGGCCCAACATCACCGACTGGCCCAGGATGCCCGCGCTGGAGGAGAATCTTCTGGTGCGCCTGGCCGCCGTCATCCCCGACGAGGTCACCACCACGGATGAGCTCATCCCCTCCGGCGAGACCAGCTCTTATCGCTCCAACCCCGTAAAGCTCTCGGAGTTTGCCCTGTCCCGCCGCGTGCCGGACTATGTGGGGCGCAGCAAGGCCATCCGCGCGCTGGAGGAGGCCCATCTCCGCGGCGAAATTGCCCCGGAGGCCGCCGCCGTGCTCTCCGCCCTGGGCGCGGACGGCAGCCACACCAGCATCGGCAGCTGCGTGCTCTCCCGCCGCCCCGGCGACGGTTCGGCCCGCGAGCAGGCCGCAAGCTGCCAGAAGGTGCTGGGCGGCTTTGCCAACATCTGCTATGATTACGCCACCAAGCGCTATCGCTCCAACTGCATCAACTGGGGCATCGTGCCCTTCACCATGGACAGCGCCGAGCCCTTCGATTTCGCCCCGGATGACTGGGTTTACGTCCCCGGCGTGCGCGCCGGCATCCTTGCCGGGCAGGAGGAATTTGCCGCCACGGTGCTGTCGGCGGACGGGAAAACGCGGCCCATCACGCTGCTCTGCCGCGGCCTTTCCCCGGCGGAGCGGAAGATCCTCACCGAGGGCTGCCTCATGAACTACTATGCCGCCGGCTACGGCGCGGACTGACAAAAGGGAGAACGCCATGGAAAAGATTCAGATGACCACCCCGCTGGTGGAGATGGACGGGGACGAGATGACCCGCGTCCTCTGGCAGCAGATCAAGGACACGCTGATTTTGCCCTTTGTGGACTTAAAGACCGAGTATTACGACCTGGGGCTTTTGAACCGCAACGCCACGGACGACGCCGTGACGGTGGACTCCGCCAAAGCCGCGTTGAAGTACGGCGTGGCGGTGAAGTGCGCCACCATCACCCCCAACGCCCAGCGCATGGTGGAGTACCCGGAGCTGAAAAAGCAGTGGCCCAGCCCCAACGGCACCATCCGCTCCATCATGGGCGGCACGGTGTTCCGCACGCCCATCCTCATCGACGCGGTGAAGCCCGCGGTGCGCTCCTGGAAAAAGCCCATCACCATCGCCCGCCACGCCTACGGCGACGTCTACAAGGCCGTCGAGCTGCGCGCCGAAGAGCCGGGGGAGTGCTTCCTCACCTTCCGGGGCGAGAGCGGGGCGGAGCAGACGGTCTCCGTCCAGAAAACCGCCGGGCCCGCCATCTTCCAGGGCATGCACAACAAGTGCGACTCCATCCGCCAGTTCGCGCGAAGCTGCTTCCAGTACGCCATCGACCAGAAGGAGGATCTGTGGTTCTCCGCCAAGGACACCATCTCCAAGACCTATGACGCGGAGTTCAAGCGCATCTTTGAAGAGGAGTTTGAGAACTACAAGGCGGAGTTTGCGCGCCTTGGCATCACGTATTTCTACACCCTCATCGACGATGCCGTGGCCCGCACCATCCGCAGCGAGGGCGGCTATATCTGGGCCTGCAAGAACTATGACGGCGACGTGATGAGCGACATGGTCTCCACCGCCTTCGGCTCCCTGGCCATGATGACCAGCGTGCTGGTGACGCCGGACGGCAAGTATGAGTACGAAGCCGCCCACGGCACCGTGACCCGCCACTACTACAAGTACCTCAAGGGCGAAAAGTGCGGCACCAACCCCGTGGCCACCATCTTTGCCTGGGCCGGCGCGCTGCAAAAGCGCGGCGAGCTGGACGGCCTCGCGCCCCTGGAGCGCTTCGGCCGGCAGCTTGGCGAGGCCACCCTGGCCGTGATGCAGAAGGGCGTCATGACCCCGGACATCGCCAGAATGGCCGAGCCGGGCTTCACCGTCCGCGCCGTGCTGACGGACGAATTCCTGGCCGAGATCAAGGCGGAACTGGCCGCCCGCATCGCCTGAAACCGCCGGAAAACGCGCACCCCCGCGAAGCAAAAGCGCTTCGCGGGGGTGCATTTTTTCATTTTGTCAGGCTTCCGGTTTCATGAACTCCGTCAGCACGTCCACGGCCTCCCGGTCAAATTTGCCCTTGAAGCCGTGCTGCCCGTCCTGCACCGGGTGGTACAGCACGTTGGGGTAGAGCTTCGCCGCTTTCTCGGAATAGGAGATGGGCACGATCTTGTCCGCCGTGCCGTGGAGCAGCAGCACGGGGCCGTCAAAGCCTCCGATCTCCTTGAACACGTCCATTTTCAGCACGCTTCTGGCGTAATCCCGCCCCAGGCGCATGGGGAAGTAGAGGATGGTGTCGGGGATCCTGGTGGGGTCAAAGCGGGCGAACATCATCTTGCCGGCCCTGGCGTCGTCCGGGATGCACAGCGCCGGGTAGAAAAGCACCAGCTTATCCACATTCTCCGGGTGGCGCCTGGCGTACATGGCGCTGACCATGCCGCCCTGGCTGCAGCCCAGGAGCGAGATGTGCTCTGCGTCCACGCCCGGCTGCTTCCGGACGTAATTCATCACGCAGCGCAGATCCTCCAGCTCGGTCAGCACGGTCATGTCCCGGCTCTTGCCGTCGCTGTGGCAGAAAACGCCGCCGCCGTTGAAGTCGAAGGTGTAGCAGACATAGCCCAGCTCCGCCAGGGCCTGGGCGTAGACGCGCAGCGTCCTGTCGTTGGCCAGAAAGCCGTGGCACAGCACCACGGCGGGGCGCTTGCCCTCACCCAGCCGGTAGACGTGGCCGCGGATGGTCAGCGCATCGCGGCGGCAGGAGAATTTTTCGATCACGGGTCCGTCACACCTCCGGATTGTCGGATTCGGGTGTCTCCACGTACACGTCGATGAAGCCGTAGTTCATCTCGTTGCCGTCCTCGTCCATCAGCGAGACGTAGACGCAGGCGAAGCCCTCCTGCAGCGCGGAGATGCTGATGCGCGCTTCCAGATCGCTGACGGCCTCCCAGCTGACGGAGATGACGCCGTCGCTGTCCTCGCCGTCCACCATGATGCGCGCCGGCACGTCCGGGGTGAAACACTCACCCGTCACGGTGACGGTGGTAATGTCACCGGGGGCCAGCTCCAGCACGTTGCTTTCAAATTGCAGCGCGCCGGGCACCACGGAGAGATAGAAGCTGTTCTCCGCCAGGACCTCATCCGTGGCGGCGCTGAGCAGGTAGACGTCCACACGGCAGCCGCCCTCCGCCAGGCCTTCCAGGATCAGCGGGATGTCGTCGCCGCTCCAGCTGCCCCAGCTGGCCTTCACCAGCGTGTCGTCCTCCAGGGCGAAGCGCACCTTTACCGACGCACCGTCGAAGGAGAAGGCGTTGATGCGCATGCTGGCGGTCTGCCCCAGGCCGATCTCGTAGTAATAGCTCTCCGGCTCGACGCTGCCGGCGGCAACGGTGACATAGATGGGCGAAGAGTCCAGCAGCTCCTCGCTTTCGGAGGTGTACAGCTCCACCCACACGGTGGTGCTGCCGCACACGTCGCCGGCGGTGATGTGCAGCGTGACCTCGGTGTCGTCCACGCCCCAGCTGTCCCAGGAGCAGCTGATCAGATCCTCGTCCTCAATCTCATAGCGGACGGTCAGAAGCTCATCCGTGTCATATTTCAGCGCGGTGATAACGCTGTCAAGGGTCTCGCCGGGCAGAAGCGTCAGATAGTCCGTGTCGGGATAGATGAGGCCGGAGGGCAGGGTGTAGGTATCGGTCAGGGCGTAGAGCGTGTCCCGCTCAGCGTCAGCCAGAAGGGTCATGGGCACGGCGTAGTTCAGATTCTCGCCGTAGGTGAAGCCGCCGCTGGTGATGCCGATGACCTCGCCGTATTTGTTCACCAGCGCGCCGCCGCTGCTGCCGGGGCTTATGGCGGCGTTGGTCTGAATGTACGTCTGGCCCTCCACCTCACGGGCGGGGTTGGAGATGATGCCGTTGGAGATGGTGGAGGAAAGCCCCAGCGGGCTGCCCAGAGCGTACACCGTGGCGCCGCCCACCACCGTGGAGGCATCGCCGATGCGCAGGTACTCCTTCACCGGGCCGGCCACTTTCAGCATTGCCCAGTCCTCTTCCTCGCTCCAGTCGTACACGCCCTCCAGCGCATAGTGGGTCTCCTCGCCGTTGGCGTCCGTTGTGATGATGTCCGCCTCCGATGCACCGAAGATGACGTGATAGTTGGTCACGGCGGTGCCGTCGGCGTCGATGAAAAAGCCCGAGCCGGTGCCGAGGGACCAGCCGTCAGCGTCGAAGACCTCGATGTAGAACACCGCGGGCATGCAGCGGGCATAGATCTGCTCGGCGGCCTGGGCGGTCTTTTCCGTGTCCGAACCGGTGGCGGAGGAGGTCGTGGGGGCCTCCGTCGGCTCCGGGGTCGGCTCCGGCGTCGGCTCCGGCGTGGGCGCGGGCGTCGGCGCGGGGGTGGGGATGGCCGTGGGCTCCGGCGTCGGCTGCGGCGTCGGCTCCGGCTTCGGGCTCCAGGGCATGGTGCAGCCGCTGAGCAGCAGCATCGTCAGCGCCAGGAGCAGTGCAAGCAGTTTTTTCATGGGTGAATACCCCCAATCATAGTTTCATAAAGTAAACTAATAAACACAGTATAATCCAGCCGTTTCCATAAGGCAAGGCTTTTTCAGCCGAGGCGCTCCAGCTTCGCCTTGAAGGAGACCGCCCGGGGCGTGGCGATGTCGTCGAACTGGATGCGGTGGGCCTGCCGGTCCTTGTCCGCTTCCAGCACCGTCCCGGCGCCGAACACGCTGTGGCGCACCCGCGTGCCGGGCGGCAGAATGTCCGCGTCCCCGGCCGGGCGCAGCGCCGCGGCGGCGGATTCGATGTACTCCCAGGCCCCCTGCAGCAGCCCCTCCGGCATCGCGCGGTCATAGACCAGGGCATTGGGGTCGATGTCCAACAGAAAGCGGGAGGGGAAGCGGGGCGAGCCGTCCAGGTTCCGGCCCTCGCTCTCCGAGAGGTAGAGGGCGCGCTGCGCGCGCGTCAGCGCCACGAAGGCCAGCCACCGCTCCTCCTCCATGGCCTCCGGCGTCCCGACCCGGCGGGAGGGGAAGATGCCCTCGTTCATCGCGCAGAGAAATACCCGGGGAAACTCCAGGCCCTTCGCCGCGTGGACGGTCATCAGCTTCACGCGGTCGGAGCGCTCGGCGCCGTCGCCGGCGGTATAGAGGGCCACGTGGGCCAGGTACGCGGCGGGGTCGGCCTCCTCCCCGCAGGAGATCTCAAAGTCGTGGACGGACTGCTTCAGCTCGGCCAGGTTGTCCAGCCGCTCCTGGCTGCCCTCCGTGCGCAGCAAAAGCTCATAGCCGCTCTCGTCCAGCAGCCGGGCCAGCAGCTCCGAGACGGAAAGGCTGCCCGCCAGGGCGCTGTAGCGCTCGATGAGCGAGACGAAGCCCGCGGCTTTGGTGCCCTTGAAGATCTCGTCGTCCAGAGTGCGGCGCAGCGCGGTATAGAGCGTGCAGCCGTGCGCCGCGGCGTACTCCTGCAGAAAGGCCATGCGCCGCTGCCCCAGGTTGCGTCGGGGGGTGTTGGCGATGCGCTGAAAGCTCAGGTCATCCTGGCTGACCGCCATGCGGAGATAGGAAAGCGCGTCCTTGACCTCCGCCCGGTCGTAAAACTGCACGCCGCTGTAGATGGTGAAGGGGATCTCCGAACTCTGCAGCGCCGCTTCCAGCGCGCGGGTGACATAGTGGGCGCGGTAGAGCACGGCACACGCGCCGTAGGGCGTGCCGCTGTCGTGCAGCGCCGCGATGGTGTCCGCGATCCACTGCGCCTCGCTCTCCTGCGTGGCGGCGTGATAGCAGCGCACCGGCTCCCCGGCGGGCAGTGTGGCGCGCAGGTCCTTTTTGATGCGGTGGCAGTTCTTGCCGATGAGGGAGTTGGCCGCGCGCAGGATCTCCGGCGTGGAGCGGTAATTGTCCGTCATCATCACGGTCTGCGTGCCGGGGAAATGGCGGTCAAAGTCCAGCAGATATTTCACGTTGGCGCCGCGCCAGGTGTAGATGGTCTGGTCCGGGTCGCCCACCACGAAAAGGTTTTTGTGATAGCCGCACAGCACCTCCATCAGCTCGTACTGCAGCTGGTCGATGTCCTGGAACTCGTCGATCATGATGTATTCCAGCCGCTCCTGCCATTTGCGCCGGATCTCCGGGAAGAAGGCGAAGATGTACAGCGAGAACTTGATGAGGTCGTTGTAGTCCAGCGCAAAGCACTTTTTCTCCAGGTACAGATAGCCGTAGAAGATGATGTCCTTCGCGCTTTCGGCGGCGTCATACTTCTCCTTCAGCGCCGCCAGGGAATCGCCCACCATGTCCAGGTAGTAGTCCGGGCGCTTGAAGAGCTTTTGAATCTCGATCATGTCCCGCGCGTCGCCGAAGCGCATGTCCCGCAGGGTCAGCCCCCGCTCGTCATAGATGATGCGCAGCATGGCGTTGATGTCCTGGTTGTCCAGCACCATGAAGCTGGCGGGATAGTTCACCGCGTGGCTGTCCTCCCGCAGCACGGACACGCAGAAGCCGTGAAAGGTGTTGATCCAGCCGGTGTCGCTGTCGCCGGTGAGGCGGTGGATGCGCTGGCGCATCTCGTTGGCCGACTTGTTGGTGAAGGTCACGCACAGAATGTTGCCGGGCAGGATCCCCAGCGTACGCACCAGATAGGCGAAGCGGTGGGAAAGCGCGCGGGTCTTGCCGCTGCCCGCCCCGGCGATGACGCGGACATAGCCCTCCGTCGCCGTCACGGCGGTGCGCTGGGCCTCGTTCAGTTTGGAAAGCAGCTCATCCATACGCCGCCCCTCCTTTTTCGTCAACAGTATACACCCGCCCCCGGGGAAAGTCCACAATTTGACGCCGTGGAGAGAATGTGGTAAAATTGCAATATTCAGGAATTTCGTAAAAAGTGAGATGGATGCGATGGCAAAAACCTCTGACAGCGACATCATCACCCGGACACTGTACATCGACGCGGACGAGCGCGCCAACCGCTTCAACCTCATGCTCCTGCTGCTGCTTTTCGTGTGCGAGGCGGTGTGCCTTGCCCTGAATGAGCTGGGCATCTTCACCGTGGAGCGGGTCTTTCTGCGCTACTGCATGCTGGCCGGGGCCTATTTCTCCTTGGCGCCGATCATCATCTGGCTGGCCCACGACGCGGTGCTGCGCCGCCGCCCCTCCGTGTGCCGCAAGGTCTGGTTCAAGCAGGTCATCATCCTGTTCACCTTTCTGACCGTGGCGCTGTTCTGCTCCACCATCTCCGGCCACACCGTGCCGCTGCTGGCAGTGCCGGCTCTGGTGGTGGCGCAGTACCGCTTCCAGCGGCGGCAGAACCTGGTGGTGCTGGCGCTGACCGTGGTGCTGGTGCTTTTGAGCGTCTACGCCGCTTACTTTTTCGGCAGCTTCAACCGCGATCTGCACAAAGGCATCGCCGACGCCGAGGGGGCCAGCTTCGCCGCCCGGATCGCGCTGGCCACGCCGAAGCGGATGACGGAGCTTTTCACCCACCACGCCCTGCCCCGGCTTCTGGCCTTCATCGCCGTGGTGGTGCTGTGCATCGGCGCGTCCCGGCGCAATGACCAGATGCTGCGCCGCCAGGTCGAGCTGGCGCAGAGCGTGCAGCAGGAGATGCAAAAGCGCAACGCCATGCAGCGCAGCGTCATCGAGGACCTGGCCGCCGTCATCGAAAGCCGCGACGTCTCCACCGGCAAGCATGTGGCCCGCACCAAGCGCTATGTGCAGCTCATCGCCCTGGAGATGCAGAAGGACCCCCGGTACAGCGAAGTGCTGACCGACGAGACGGTGGACCGCATCGTGCGGGCAGCGCCGCTGCACGACATCGGCAAGATCGCGGTGTCCGACCGCATTTTGCAAAAGCCCGGACGGCTGACGCCGGAGGAATTTGAGCAGATGAAGCTCCACGCGGCCAAGGGCGGCGAGATGGTGCACAACATCCTCGGCAACCTGGACGACGAGCCGTTTCTGGAGACGGCGGCAGACATCGCCACCTGTCACCACGAGCGCTGGGACGGCGGCGGCTATCCCGCCGGTCTGGCGGGGGAGGCCATCCCGCTTCCGGCCCGGATGATGTCCGTGGCCGACGTGTTCGACGCGCTGGTGTCGGAGCGCTGCTATAAGAAGGCCATGCCGCCCGAGCAGGCGTTCCGGATCATTGAAGAAGAGCGGGGCAAGCAGTTCGACCCCGCCATTGTGGACCTGCTGCCGACGCTGAAGCCGGCCTTCCTGGCCGTGCTTTCCGGAGAGGAGGAGCTTTGAGCATGCCCTATGAGTACTATGAGAAAAAACGCCTTCTGCACCAGAGGATGCAGACCGGCATCCTTGCCTGCATCCTGCTTCTGCTGCTGGCGGCGGCCGCGCTGGGCTTTCGCAGTCTGGGCGCGATGCAGCGCACCGTGGCGCAGGTGGAGGAAAAGCTGGAATCCGTCGACATGGCCCAGGTGCAGGACATCGTCACCGCCCTGCGGGACGTGACGGCACAGCTGCGGGCGCTGGATCTCAGCAATCTGGATGACGCTGTGGACGCGCTGCACGACGCCGCCGTCGTGCTGGCCGGCGTGGACGTGGAGCCGCTGAACGCTGCGGTCACCAATCTGCGCGACGCCGCCGGAAAGCTCAGCGACGTGGACGTAAAGACCCTCAACGCCGCCATCTCCTCGCTGAAGGATGCGGCGAATACTCTGAAGCAGCTGGACATCCAGTCGCTCAACGGCGTGGTGAACACGCTGGAGACCAGCACGGAAAAGCTGCAGTCGGCCGTGGACAAGGCGCTGGGACTTGCCAGCTTTTTCGGCTGACGGACATACCGGCACCGCCGGACGCCGCCCCCGGCGCCCGGCGGTGTCTTTTTCCCACGCTATCAGTTTGCCGAGATAAAGTTTTTTTGCAAAAAACCCCTTTACAAACGCAGGGCAGTTGTGTATTATATTTGACGTGTTTTTTTTCGACACGCTATCTTATTTAAAAAGGAATGGGGTATTCACATGAGCAGAACCTTAGGTACGGTCGTGCGCGGCGTGCGCGCCCCCATCATCCGCCAGGGGGACGACATCGTTGACATCACGGTCAACAGTGTGCTGACCGCCATCCGCGAAAACGGCATCACCCCCCATGACCGGGACGTGGTGGCCGTGACGGAATCTGTCGTGGCCCGCGCCCAGGGCAACTATGCCACCGTGGCGCAGATCGCCGCGGACGTCCGGGCGAAGACCGGCGGCGGCACGGTGGGCGTCGCGTTCCCGATCCTCAGCCGCAACCGCTTTGCGGTGTGCCTTTCCGGCATCGCGGCGGGCTGCAAAAAGGTGGTGCTCCTGCTCTCCTATCCCTCGGACGAGGTGGGCAACCATCTGGTCAGCATGGACCAGGTGGACGAAGCGGGCCTGGACCCCTGGGCTGACGTGCTGAGCCTGGCGGAGTTCCGCCGCCACTTCGGCAACGCTGTCCACCCCTTCACCGGCGTGGATTACATCGACTTCTACTCCGACCTCATCCGCGCCCGGGGCGCCGAGGTGGAGGTGGTCTTCGCCAACCGCGTCCAGGCCATCCTGGACTTTACCGACACCGTCATCACCTGCGACATCCACACCCGCGCCCGCAGCAAACGGCTGCTGAAGGCCGCCGGCGCGAAGTGCGTGCTGGGTCTGGATGACATCATGACCGCCAGCGTGGATGGCAGCGGCTGCAACCCGCAGTTCGGCCTTCTGGGCTCCAACAAGGCCACGGATGAGACCGTCAAGCTCTTCCCCGTAAACTGCATGGAGGTGGCCCAGGCCATCGGCGAAAAGCTCAGCGCGGCCACGGGCAAGAAGATTGAGGCCATGGTCTACGGCGACGGCGCGTTCAAGGACCCCGTGGGCAAGATCTGGGAGCTGGCCGACCCTGTCGTCTCTCCCGGCTACACCGCCGGCCTGGTCGGCACCCCCAATGAGCTGAAGCTGAAGTACCTGGCGGACAACGATTTCGGCGATCTCAAGGGCGAAGCGCTGCAGGAGGCCATTTCCGCGCGCATCCGCGCCAAGGACGGCGCCTCTCTGGTGGGCAACATGGTCTCGGAGGGCACCACCCCCCGCAACCTCACCGACCTCATCGGCTCGCTGTGCGACCTCACCAGCGGCAGCGGCGACAAGGG
>SVKR01000102.1 GCA_015068365.1 Oscillospiraceae bacterium | reverse complement strand
CTTTGCCATGGGCGTGCGCATCGAGCATAAGCAGTCCGCCATCGGCGCCGCCCAGTATGGGAAAGATTATGTAAACCTTCCGCCCGCGGATTACCGCCTGCATGTCCGCCTGCCTGACCTCGGCAGCGCCTATACCTTCTGCATGTGCCCCGGCGGCTATGTGGTGGCCGCGGCCAGCGAGGACGGCGGCGTGTGCACCAACGGGATGAGCTATTCCGGCCGGAGCGGCGAGAACGCCAACAGCGCGCTTTTGGTGACGCTGCAGCCGGAGGACGTGCCGGGGGCGGGCGTGCTGGCCGGGATGGAGTGGCAGCGGGAGATCGAGCGGGCCTGCTTCCGCGCCGGCGGCGGGGACTACCGCGCCCCGGCCCAGACCGTGGGGGATTACCTGCGCGCCGTTCCCTCCGCCGGGCCCGGCGGCGTCGCCCCCAGCTATCGCCCCGGCGTTCACTGGTGCGAGCTGCATGGCGTCCTGCCCCCGGCGCTGACCAGGGTGCTGGACGGGGCCATTCCGGCGCTGGGCCGCATTTTGCAGGGCTTTGACGTGCCCGACGCGGTGCTGACCGCGCCGGAGACCCGCTCGTCCTCCCCGGTGCGCATCCTGCGCGACGGCGGCACGCTGCAATCCGCCCTTTCCGGGCTCTATCCCTGCGGGGAGGGGGCCGGTTACGCCGGCGGCATCACCAGCGCCGCGGTAGACGGAATGCGCGTCGCAGAAAGAATTATCGAAAAATACAAAGAAAAGTAGGAAAAACCGAGGGGGCCGGCCGGGAGACCCCCTCAGATAGACTAGCATCAGATGACCCGTTTTTGCCTATCGGCAAAAACCGGCGGGGGAGCGCGAGGGGGCCGGCCGGGAGGCCCCCTCGGATTCCAATCCCCCCTTGTTTTTCCAAAGGAAAAACAAGGGGCCGGCTCCTGGCGAGCCGGCCCCAACCTCCGGGAACGCTGCGAACACACAGAGAAACCGGATAGCGTCGAATGAAACTTACACGTCTGCCGCAGAGATCAGGCCATAACCGCCCTGATTCCGCTTATATACCACGGAGAAGCTGTCGTTGTCCTCCATATTGAGGAAGACGAAGAACTCATGCTCCAGCAGGTTCATCTGCAAAATGGCCTCCTCCGGCGTCATGGGCTTGAGGGAGAAGCGCTTGGTGCGGACGATCTGGAAATCGTCGCTCTCTTCAAAGGTCTCCGCCGGGATGAACTCGGGCTTGATCTCCCGCTCCAGCGCGCCGACGCGCAGCTTCTTTTCCAGGCGGGTCTTGTTCTTGCGGATCTGCCGCGCAATAAGGGCGCAGGCGGAATCGATGGAGGCGTGCATGTCGTTGGTCAGTTCGCTGGCGCGGTAGAACATGCCGTTGTTGTTCAGCGTGACCTCCGCACGGCAGCGGCCCCGCTCGGTGCTGAAGGCGACCGTGGCTTCGCTGGCCTTCTTGAAGAACTTGTCCAGTTTGCCGATCTTCTTCTCCGCGTAGCTTTTCACTTCCGGGTCGATCTGCAGTTTCTTTTCAATAAAATGGAACGTCATATGGCTCACTCCTTTACGCGATGGTATTTGGTCTTTGCTGATTACATTATACAGGATATGGCGGGGAAAAGAAAGCGGGAGTAATGCACAAAATGAAAGCGCTTGCTTTTGGCACGCGAGTGTGCTACAATCAAATTGTTGCGGGACAAATTTTCCGAAGGAAGATTTGTCCCGCACATTTTGTTTTGTTCGGCTTTTGCCTCAGCGCAGGTCGCTGCCGCTGGTGGGGAAGGAGGGCGGCGTGGCGCCGGGGGTCTTGGCCAGGTCCTCCTGGCTCAGCGCCACGTCGTGGATCACGACGCAGCGGGGCAGCATGGTCTGCAGCTCCAGAATGTCGTCGGCGGTCAGCCCGCAGCCCCGGAGATAGAGATGCTCCAGATTCGTCAGCCCATATAGAGCGGACAGGTCGGAAAGGCGGTTGCCCGACAGATGCAGCGTGCGCAGAGCGCGCAGAGCGGACAGGGCGCTGAGGTCCGTGACGCTGTTATTCGACAGATCCAGCTCCTCCAGCGCGTCACAGGCCGCGAGCGGGGAGAGATTTGCGACGCTGTTGCCGCTGAGATAGAGCTTTTGCAGAGCGGTACACTCCGCCAGGGGCGCGATGTCGCTGATCTTGTTGTTCTCCAGGTGCACCTCGCGCAGCTTTGCGCAGCCGGCCAGCGGCGCAATGTCGCTGATGCCGAGGTTCGCGGCGTTCAGCTCCTCCACGTCGGCTTCAAACTCCAGATCGCCCAGCTTCAGGCTGTCCTTCAGCGCGTCGTGGCCGATCACGCAGTTGGGGATGACCTTCTGCAGCGCCTCAAACTGCTTCTTGGTGATGCCCTCGTTGCGCTTGATGTTCAGCTCCTTCAGCTCCGTCATCTGCATCAGGCAGTCCAGCCCTTCGTCGTCCAGCCCGGTCTCCGCCAGGCCAAGGCGCGTCAGCTTGGTCAGACCGCGCAGCGGTTCAAAGCTGCGGATGGGGTTGTTGTTGAGCCAGAGCTCATCCAGCTCCGTCAGATACTCCAGAACGGACAGGTCGCTGATCTCATTGCCGTCGGCGTCGAGATACTCCAGGCCCCGCAGGCTCAGAAGCGGGTTGATGTCCGTCACCTTGTTGTTCCAGATGCAAAGCCATTTCAGATTCGGCAGCTCCACCAGGGGGGAGATGTCCTCGATCTTGTTGTCGCGCAGATCCAGCTTTTCCAGCTCGGTGCAGTCGCTGAGGGCGGAGATGTCCGTGATGCCGAGACCGCCCAGGTTCAGCTCCTTCACGTCGGAGGAGAAGGTGCGCCCGCCCAGGGTGATCTCCTTTGGCCCGGCGTCCTCCGCGGCGTCGGCGTACACGCTGCACTTCGGCAGCGCCTCCCGCAGCGCGTCCAGCTGTTCCTGGGTGACGGCGATGCCCTTCATGCTCAGCGTGCGGAGGTTCGTCAGATGCTGCAGGGGAGCGAGGTCCGTGATGGGGTTATTGTCAATATAAAGCGTTTTCAGACGCTCCAGAGCGGACAGCGGGCTTAAATCCCGCACGGCATTGTCCGAGATCTGGAGGAAGGTCAGCTTCTTCAGATCGGAGAGAAAGCCCAGGTCGCTGATGCCGCAGTCGGAAATGCTGAGGCTTTCCATGTTGGTCAGCGTGGAGATGGCGCTGCGGTCGGCCGAGGAAAGGCCGTTGCCGTTGAGCACCAGAGAGCTTGCCCCGCCGTCCACCGACATGCCCGCAACGGTGACCGCCCCCTGGGGCGCGGGGGAGGCCGCGCCGCCGTTCTGGGCGGATTTCAGCTCCTCCAGCTTCTCACTCAGCGCGTCGCCGCCCACGCGGGAGTAGCCGAGATACAGCAGCTCAACGGCCCGGTCCGTCTCGCCCTGGGCGGTATAGATGTCCGCCATGAGCAGATAGGCCTTTTCGGTGTTTTTCAGCTCCATGGCGCTGCGCAGCTTTTCCTCCGCCACGGCATAGTCGTGGGAGAGATAGGCCGCCTCGGCTTCTTTGTAGAGCCTGTCATATTTTCTTCCGTTGCCGCCGAACAGCGCGCTGCCCACGATGACCAGCAGCAGCACGGTCAGCACCGCGCCGCCCAGGATGAACAGCAGCTTTTTGCGGTCAATGTCCATGTCCAGCAAAAATTCCTGCAGGCGTTTTTTCATACGAATACCACACCTTTCTTGCAGTGTATTAGTATTCTCTCCGCGGCATCAAAGTTGCATCGTCACTTCACCTGCCGGATGGAGAGGTTGATGCGGCCCTTTTTCGCGTCGGCCTCCAGCACCATGACCTTCACCACGTCGCCGACGGAGAGCACCTCCGACGGATGGCGGATGTAGCGGTCGCAGATCTGGGAGATGTGCACCAGCCCGTCGCGGTGCACGCCGATGTCCACAAAGGCGCCGAAGTCAATGACATTGCGCACCGTGCCGGTCAGCACCATGCCCGGCTTCAGATCCTCGATCTCCATCACCTCCGCGCCCCGCAGAATCGGGGGCGGCAGCTCGTCGCGGATGTCGCGGCCGGGCTTCATCAGCTCCGTCACGATGTCCCGCAGCGTCGGCGCGCCGGCGCCGCAGCGTGTCTCCAGCGCGGCATAGCCGATGGCCGCGGCCTTGTCGGCCAGACCGGACAGCCGCCCTCCGGCCACGTCGTCCAGGGTGTAGCCGCACGCGGTAAGCAGTGCGCGCGCCGCGTCATAGCTCTCCGGGTGCACGCCGGTGCGGTCCAGGACGTTCGCGCTCTCCGGCACGCGGAGAAAGCCGGCGCACTGCTCAAAGGCGCGCGGCCCCAGCTTGGGCACCTTCAAAAGCTCCTTCCGGCTGTGAAAGGCCCCGACGGCCTCGCGATAGCTGACGATGTTCTTCGCCGTGGCCTTGGTCAGTCCGGCGATGTAGCCCAGAAGGGCGGGGGAGGCGGTGTTCAGATCCGCGCCCACAGCGTTGACGCAGTCCTCCACCACGCCCTCCAGCGCCTCGCTCAGGCGGGCCTGGGGCATGTCGTGCTGATACTGCCCCACGCCGATGGCCTTGGGCTCGATTTTCACCAGCTCGGCCAGGGGGTCCTGGAGCCGCCGGGCGATGGACACGGCGGAGCGCAGGTTCACGTCGTACTGCGGGAATTCCT
>SVKR01000101.1 GCA_015068365.1 Oscillospiraceae bacterium | reverse complement strand
GCAACGCTGTTTTGCCATGTATTCATTGCAATGAGCATCGGGCGAATGATTTTTCAAATCATTCGCTGCCAAACGTGTCGTTTGGCAGCGAAAACAATCGAAGTAACGATTGTTTTCGCCATCCGATAATCATTATAGCAAGCGCAAGAGGAGGGAGCGGAATGGCAAAGGTCGTGCATGTGGACAGCGGGCCCATCGGGCGGACGCTCTTTGCCTTCGCGCTGCCGGTGCTGCTAAGCCAAATGCTGCAGGAGCTTTATAACGCGGCCGACTGCGCCGTGCTGGGCCACTTCGGTGAATCCGGCGCGCTGGCGGCCAGCGGCATCGCCGGGCTGCTGCTTTCCGTGTTTATCAACTTTTTCATCGGCTTTTCCTCCGGCGTCAGCGCGGTGACGGCCCGGCAGTTCGGCCAGGGGGAGTTTGCGCAGCTGCGGCGGACGATGGCGGGCGTTTTCCGGCTGGTCTTTGTCGCCGGAGCGCTGCTCTCCGCCCTGGGCTATGCCTGCGCGCTGCCCCTGCTGCGTGCGCTGCGCTGCCCGGCGGAGGTGCTGCCCGTGGCGGCTGTGTATCTGCGCATCTGCACCTTTGGGCTTTTGGCCCAGCTTTTTTACAATGTGGCCACGGCGGTGCTCCGCTCCCTGGGGGACAGCCGGGGGCCGCTTCTCTGCTTCCTCGCCAGCGTGGCGCTGAATCTGGCGCTGGATGCGCTGTTGGTGATCGGGCTGCACATGGGCGTGCGCGGCGCGGCCATTGCCACGGCCTGCTCCCAGTGGTGCCTGGCCGGGGCGCTGCTGCGGCGGCTGGGGCATCTGGGGGACGGCTGCTCGCTTTCCCTGCGCGCGCCGCGCCTGCCGCTGCGGGAAACGCTGGGCATCCTCAAAATCGGCGTGCCCGCAGGGCTGCAGGCCCTTTTCATGAGCATCTCCTCCCTGCTGATCCAGACCTGCATCGACGCCTTCGGCCCCGACGCCATCGCGGGCATGACGGTATATGCCAAGCTGGAGGGCTGCCTTTACCTGCCCTGCTTCGCCTACGGCATCGCCCTGACGGGCTTCGTGGGGCAGAATTACGGCGCCGGGCGCATCGACCGGGTACGCGCGGCAGTGCATCGCAGCATCGGCCTGACCTGGGCCATCGTCTTTCCGCTGAGCCTTGCCGTCACGGCGGCGGCGCCGCTGCTGCTGCGGCTTTTCACCCGGGAGCCGGGGATCCTCTTCAACGCGCGGGAGGCGGTGCAGTTCAATTTGCCCTTCTACGTGTTTTACGGCATGAACCAGGTCTATCTGGGCGCCATCAAGGGCTTCGGCCACACCGCCTGGCCCATGGTCTGCACCCTTTTGTGCTACGCGGTGTTCCGGGTGGTCTGGTGCCGGGCGCTCATTCCGGTCTATGCCAGCATGCGCGTCGTCTATCTCAGCTATGACCTCAGCTTTTTCCTCATGCTGGCGCTGCTGCTTCCGGTGTACCGCCGCATCCTCTCCACGCCGGAAGCGCCGGTGCGCCTGCCCCGACACGCAATAAAGTCCGCCTGAACTTTTCCTCAAGTTCCGGCGGACTTTTTCATTTTGCTGGGGGCGGCGGGCGCGCTCAGTCCAGGTATTCGGCCCGGGGCGTGACGCCGAAGTGGGCCGCGATCTGCCGCAGGGCGTCGTCCGTGATGGTCTGCTTCCAGGGCAGGTGGGCGATTTTCAGATAGACCTCAGCGGCCTTCTCCGCCGTTTCGATGAGGCCGAAGGCCTCGTCCAGCGTGCGCCCGGCGCCGTAGATGCCGTGCTGCGCCCAGATCACGATGCGCCCGCGCTTCATTTTCTCCGCCGTGGCCGCGCCGATCTCATTGGTGCCGCAGAGCATCCAGGGCAGCACGCCGACCCCCTCCGGGAAGACGAAGATGTTCTCCGTCTCCATCTGCCACAGCGTGCGGGTGAAGGCCCGCTCGTCCAGGTCATGGACATAGGTCATGGCCAGGAGATGGTTGGGGTGGCAGTGCAGGATGACGCGGCTTTCCGGGTCGATGCCCAGGCGGGCGGCGTGGCTCATCATGTGGGCGGCGAACTCGCTGGTGAAGCGCCCGCCGTCGGAAAAGCCCCACAGCACCTCCGCGCACGCGCCGCCGTCCGTCAGGCGCACCAGGCCCAGGTTGGCCGCCGGGTCATACTGCACGTTTTTGAAATACTTGCCCGTGCCCGTGACGAGAAAGAGCATCCCGTCCAGCGCCGGGCAGGAAAAGCCCGTGGGCTCCCGGCGCGGCGCGGCGGGCGCGTCCAGATACTCTGCCGCCTCGCGCTCGTCCAGCCGCAGGGAGATGTTGCCGCCGTTGCGCTCGTCCCAGCCGTGGGCGTACATATTGGTGCAGGTGCGCACCAGCTCCGTCACAAACGGGGCGTCCAGCATGTTCTTCATGGTGTCTCCTCCGGAATGAAGCGATTTGCTCCATTATATAATGCTTCGCCCGCCAAATCAATCGTCCGGGAAAGTCATGGTGGACTTTCCGGCGAAAAACTGATAAACTGTTCGACGAAATTACGCTTGTTTCGCCGGGGGACCGTCCCCGGCAGGAGAACTTTACACACAGCAGAGGATACAGACTATGAGCAATTTCAGAGCCGGGATCGACATAGGCTCTACCACCGCAAAGCTCGTCATTCTGGATGAAGACGGCGCCCGGGTGTTCGGCGCGTACCGCCGCCACCAGGCCCACATCCAGGAGACGCTTTGCGCGCTGCTGCGCCAGGCTGCCGGGCAGTTGGGCGACGGCGCGATGCAGATCAAAATCACGGGCTCCGGCGCCATCAACCTGGCCAAAGCGCTGCAGGTGGGCTTCGTGCAGGAGGTGGTGGCGGTCGCCACCGCGCTGCAGCACGTCGCCCCCGGCACCGACGTGGCCATCGAGCTGGGCGGAGAGGACGCCAAGATCATCTACTTCACCGGCGGGCTGGAGGAGCGGATGAACGGCGTGTGCGCCGGCGGCACCGGCTCGTTCATCGACCAGATGGCCTCCCTGCTGCAGACGGACGCCGCCGGGCTGAACGAGGAAGCCGCCCATTACCGGCAGATCTACCCCATCGCCGCGCGCTGCGGCGTGTTCGCCAAGGCGGATATACAGCCCCTCATCAACGAGGGGGCCACGCGGGCGGATTTGGCCGCCTCCATCTTCCAGGCGGTGGTGAACCAGACCGTCTCCGGCCTTGCCTGCGGCAAGCCCATCCGGGGCCGCGTGGCCTTTCTGGGCGGGCCGCTGCACTTTCTGACCGAGCTGAAGCAGGCCTTTATCCGCACGCTGCACCTGGCGCCGGAGGAGATCATCGACCCGCCGGACAGCCACCTGTTCGCCGCCATGGGCGCGGCGCTGGAAGCCGGCGACGCGCAGCCCGTCTCCGTCGGCGCGCTGATCGGCGCGCTGGAGAAGGGCATCTCCATGGCCTTTGAGCTCAAGCGCCTGCCCCCGCTGTTTGAAGACGAGGCCGACTACGCCGCCTTTCGCGCGCGGCACGGGCGGGCGCAGGTGCGCCGGGGCGAGATCGCGGACTATGCCGGGGACTGCTTCCTGGGCATCGACGCCGGCTCCACCACCACCAAGCTGGCGCTCATCGGCGCGCAAGGGGAGCTGCTGTTCTCCTACTACGCCGGCAACCGGGGCAAGCCGCTGCAGACGGCCGTGGACGCCGTCCGGCAGCTGCGCGCGGTGCTGCCGCCCACGGCCCGCATCGCCCGAAGCTGCTCCACCGGCTACGGCGAGGGGCTGATGCAAAGCGCCTTTGCCCTGGACGAGGGCGAGGTGGAGACCGTCGCCCACTGCACCGCCGCCTGCTTCTTTGACCCGGAGGCCGACTGCGTGCTGGACATCGGCGGGCAGGACATGAAGTTCATCCGGCTGCGCGGCGGCGCGGTGGACACGGTGCTGCTGAACGAGGCCTGCTCCTCCGGCTGTGGCTCCTTCCTTGAAAATTTTGCCAACTCCATGGGGCTCTCCGCCCCGGAATTTGCCGAGGCGGCGCTGTACGCTCCCAACCCCGTCGATCTGGGCACCAGATGCACGGTCTTTATGAACTCCAACGTCAAGCAGGCGCAGAAAGAGGGCGCCGGCGTGGCGGACATCTCCGCGGGGCTGGCCTATTCCGTCATCAAAAACGCCCTGTATAAGGTCATCAAGCTGACCGACACCGCGCAGTTGGGGCAGAACATCGTGGTGCAGGGCGGCACCTTTCACAACCAGGCGGTGCTGCGGGCGCTGGAGCGCATTACCGGCGTCTCCGTCACCTGCCCGGACATCGCGGGCATCATGGGCGCCTTCGGCGCGGCGCTGATCGCGCGGGAGCGCTACTGCGGCCAGGCAAGCACCATGCTGTCGCTGGAGGAGATCCTTGCCCTGGAGTACAAGACGGACACGGCCCGCTGCGGCCGCTGCCAGAACAACTGCCTGCTGACCGTCAGCCGCTTCCCCGGCGGGCGGCGGCACATCACCGGCAACCGCTGCGAGCGGGGCCTGGGCGGAGACGCGGCGCAGCACGCACCGAATCTGGTGGAGTATAAGCGCCGCCGCATCTTCGACTACCCCCCGGCGCAGGACGCGCCCCGGGGCGTCATCGGCATCCCGCGGGTGCTGAACCTTTATGAAAACTATCCCTTCTGGGCGGTCTTTTTCCGGGAGCTGGGCTTCCGGGTGGAGCTGTCCCCCTTCTCCGACCGGAAGCTGTACGAAAGGGGCATGGAGAGCATCCCCTCCGAGTCGGAGTGCTATCCCGCCAAGCTGGCCCACGGCCACGTCCAGTGGCTGATCGACAGGGGCATCCGGACCATCTTCCACCCCTGCGTGTTCTATGAGCACCAGGAGACCCCCGGTGCGCAGAACCACTTCAACTGCCCCATGGTGGTGGGGTATCCGGAAAATCTGAAGAACAACGTCGAGGCCGTGGCCGAGGGCGCGGTGCGCTATATCCGGCCCTTCATCGCCTTCACCACGGAGAAAACCGCCGCCGACCGCCTGGTGCGCCTGTGCCGGGAGGAGTGGGGCATCCCCGCCGGGGCGGTGCGAAAGGCGGTGAAGGCCGCCTGGGCGGAGCAGCGCCGGGCCAAGGCGGACATCCGCGCCGAGGGGCGGCGGGTGCTGGCCGAGATGGAGGCCAGGGGCGGCCGGGGCATCGTGCTGGCCGGGCGGCCGTACCACATCGACCCGGAGATCAACCACGGCATCCCGGAGCTGATCGCCTCCCTGGGTCTGGCGGTGCTGACCGAGGACAGCCTGCCCGTGGACTTTGACCCGTCCCGCCCGGTGCGGGTCAACGACCAGTGGGTCTACCACTCCCGGCTCTATACCGCGGCGGAGTTCGTCTCCCGGCGGGACGACCTGGAGCTGGTGCAGCTCAACTCCTTCGGCTGCGGGCTGGACGCCGTGACCACCGACCAGGTGGCGGAGATTTTGCAGCGCAGCAACAAGCTGTATACTGTCCTGAAGATCGACGAGGTGAACAACCTGGGCGCGGCGCGCATCCGCATCCGCAGTCTGCTGGCCGCAATGAACCTGCGCCGCGACAGGCGCATCACCGCCCTGCCGCAGCCGGCGGCATATCAGCGCACGGTGTTCACCAAGGCCATGCGCAGCGAGGGCTGGACCATCCTGGCCCCGCAGATGAGCCCCATCCACTTTGACCTTCTCGGCCCGGTTTTCTGCAAGTACGGCTACAACCTGGTGATACTGGACAATGACAACCGCTCCGCCATCGACACCGGGCTGCGCTTTGTCAACAATGACGCCTGCTTCCCCTCCATCACCGTGGTGGGGCAGATCATGGAGGCGGTGCTGTCCGGGAAATACGACACCGACCGCCTGGCCGTGGTCATGACGCAGACCGGCGGCTGCTGCCGCGCCAGCAACTATGTGGGCTTCATCCGCCACGCGCTGGACACGGTGCATCTGAGCCACATCCCGGTCATCTCCCTGAACGCCAACGGCATGGAGACCAACCCGGGCTTCCGCGTATCTCCCGCCATGCTGCGCGATGCACTGCACGCGCTGGTGTACGGCGATCTGTTCCTGCGCTGCCTGCTGCACGTGCGCCCCTATGAGCTGACGCCCGGCTCGGCCAACGCGCTGCACGCGCAGCTTCGGGACAAGTGCGTCGCGGCGCTTTTGAGCGGAAAGGAGCGCTATCGCAGCCTCTGCCGCGAGATCGTCCGCGCCTTCGACGAGCTGCCCATCCGCGAGGGGCTGGTGAAGCCCAGGGTGGGCATCGTCGGCGAGATTTTGGTGAAGTACATGCCCCTGGCCAACAACCGGCTGGTGGAGCTTCTGGAGCGGGAGGGCACGGAGGTCGTAGTGCCCGACCTGATGGATTTTCTGAACTATTGCGCCTACAACAGCGACTATAAGCACCGCTTCCTCGGCAAAAACTGGACCTTTTCCGCCGTGGCGAAGCTGGGCGTGGACGCCATCCGGCGCCTGCGCGCCCCGGCGCTGGAGGCGCTGGAGCGCAGCCGCCGCTTTACCCCGCCCATGCCCATCCAGCGCATCGCCGAGCTGGCCAAGCCCTTCCTCTCCCTGGGCAACCAGTACGGCGAGGGCTGGTTCCTCACCGGCGAGATGGCGGAGCTTTTGTCCACCGGGACGCCCAACATCGTGTGCATCCAGCCCTTCGCCTGCCTGCCGAACCATGTGGTGGGCAAGGGCGTCATCAAGGCGCTGCGCAAGGTCTATCCCTTTGCCAACATCGCCGCCGTGGACTATGACCCCGGCGCCAGCGAGGTCAACCAGCTCAACCGCATCAAGCTGATGCTCTCTGCGGCGCGGAAGAACACCGCCGGCGCCCTGC
Source organism: Oscillospiraceae bacterium (assembly GCA_015068365.1). Lineage (GTDB taxonomy): Bacteria > Bacillota > Clostridia > Oscillospirales > Oscillospiraceae > SVKR01. The sequence continues at coordinate 3,268 of SVKR01000101.1, read as the reverse complement.
CGGAGTCCGCCACGGTCTGAGCCGGGGCCGCTCCTATCGAAAAAAAGCAACCTGTCGGAAAACCCGGCAGGTTGCCTTTTTCTTTGTGCGCGTTATTCCCCGGCGCGGGAGATGTTCAGGTCCTTTTTCCAGCGGCCGGAGAGGAAGAAGATGAAGCCGATGAGCACCTGGATGCCCGTGGCGGCGGGGATGGCGAAGCCGATGCCGTGCATCCCGAGCTGCCAGACGTTGCCCACCAGCAGGCAGGCGGGGATGCGCACCAGGTAGGTGGAGATGATGTTGGCGATCAGCGTCAGGCGCGTGTGGCCGGTGCCGTTGATGAAGCCGTTGATGCAAAAAGCGATGGAGCAGAGCAGAAAGTCGAATTTATAGCCGTCGAAATACTCCACGCCCACGGCGATGACATCGCTGTCCGCGCTGAAGACGCCTAAAATCGCCGCCGGGAAGAACAGCGCCACCAGGAAGAAGGCCAGGGCGAAGAGAAAGCTGAACAGCGAGCCGTAGCGCAGGCACTGGATGGCCCGCTTTTCCTCCCTGGCGCCGACGTTCTGGGCCACCATGGCCGAGATGGAGGAGTGGAAGGCGTTGGTGGGGATGGTGGCGAACAAAAACACCTTGTCCAAAATCCCCGCCGCGGCGGAGGCATAGAGCCCGTGGCGGTTGATGATGGCGGAGACGATGACGAAGGAGAAAAGCACCAGCGCCTGCTGCAGGGCGATGGGCAGGCCCGTGCGGGTCAGCGCGGCGGCGTCCTTTTTCTCCAGGCGATAGCTTTTCAGATGAAAGTCAAAGGGAAAGCCCCGCTTTTTCACGTGCAGGATGGCGAAGAGCATGCACAGCATCTTGGCGAACACGGTGGCGATGGCCGTGCCGGCGGCGCCCATGCCGAAGCCGGCGACCAGGACGGTGTCGCTGATGATGTTCACCACCGTGGCCACCGCCACATACAGCAGCGGCGACTTAGAGTCGCCCATGCCGCGCAGGATGCCGGCCAGCATGTTGTAGACGGCCTGGAAAATGTAGCCGACGCTGCAGATGAGCATATAGGCCGTGGCGCCGGACACCGCCTCCTCCGGCGTGTGGATCCAGCCCAAAAGCGGGCGCGTCATGGCCGCGACGACGAGCATCAGGGCCACCCCGACGATCCAGGCCATGGAAAAGGCCGTGGCGCAGACGGAGGACAGGGCCCGGGTCTCCCCGGCGCCGAAGCGCTGCCCCACGATGACCGTGGCGCCCACGGCCAGGCCGATGAGGAACATCATGAAGGCGCTGAGCACCGTGGTGGAGACCGACACGGCGGACACATCCGCCGTGGTGGCGAAGCGGCCGACGATGTACAGATCCACCATGCCGTAGAGGATCTGGAGCAGATTCGCCCCGATGAGCGGGAGCGTGAACGACCACAGCTTCTGGAACACGCTGCCCTGGGTCAGATTGTTTTCGATGGTTTTCATGATTCAGCCCTGCTTTCCGAAAAAGGGGTCATGGAAGGGTCCAAGCGCTTCCATCTTACCCGATGTACTGCCTTATGGCAAGCCCCGGTCGCGCCGCGGCGGCGCGCGTAAGGGGCGCCGTGATGCTTTTTCTGCATAAGCGCGGTCGCGCAACTCCGATCTCCCTTGACAATTCCGGAATCCTTTGGTACAAGAAAGTGGCGGGGCGTTACCGCCATCTGACTATAGAAAAGAAACACGGTGCCAGGGATGACAAAAAAGACGAGCTTAACCTCCGGGAACATTACGAGCGCCCTTCTCGCGTTCATTCTGCCGATGATGCTGGGCAGCCTGATCCAGCAGCTCTATTCCATGACGGACTCCGTCATCGTCGGGCAGTTCGCCGGCAAGGAGGGCCTTGCCGCCATCAACTCCGTCGCAACGCTGTTCAAGTTTCCGCTGAACTTCATGAACGGCCTGGCCGCCGGCGCGACGATCCTGATCTCGCGGGCGTACGGCGCGAAGGACGGGCAGGACCTGCGCCGGAGCATCCACGCGGCGCTGGCCGTGGGCGTGGTGCTGGGCGTCATCTTCACCGTGGGCGGCGTGCTGGCCACGCCCTGGCTCATGCGCGCCATGTCCATTCCGGCGGAAATCTGGGAGCCCACGCGCGTCTACTGCGGCATCTATTTCAGCGGGATGTGGGCCATGGTGCTCTACAACATGACGGCGGGCATCCTGCGCGCCTTCGGCGACACGCGCCGTCCGCTTTACGTGCTGATTTTGTGCTGTGTCGTGAACATCGGGGGCGATCTGCTGCTGGTGGGCGTCTTCCACATGGGCGTCGCCGGGGCGGCGGCGGCCACGGTGGCGGCGCAGGTCATCAGCGCCGTGGCAGTCCTCTGGCTGCTGCACCGCGCGATGGACGGCGGGCTGATCGGCAAGGACGGGGCGCAGCTGCAGAAAAAGAAATTCGGCGAGATGCTGCAAAAGGGCATGCCCCTCGCCATCCAGTCCATTCTCTTCCCGATCGCCAACTCCATCATCCAGGCCAGCGTGAACAACATGGGCACCGACGCCATCGCCGCCTGGGGCATCTGCGACAAGCTGGATCTGCTGATCTGGCTGGTGGCCGACTCCATGTCCCCGGCGCTGACGACCTATGTGGCGCAGAACATCGGCGCCGGGCAGCTCGGCAGGGTGAAAAAGGGCGCCGTCATCGGCACGCTGATGAGCGCGGGGACGGTGGCGGTCATCAGTCTGATCCTGTACATCGGCTCCGGGCTGTTCGGAAGCTGGTTCATCTCCGCGGAGGACGCCGGGGACATTCTGCCGCTGGTGGTGCGGTACATGACGATGATGTGCCCGTTCTTTTTCTTCTATTCCTTTGCCGAGGGCTTTTCCGGCGCCTGCTGCGGCATGGGCAACACGCTGACGCCCATGATCACCACGCTGACCACCATCTGCCTGCTGCGCGTTCTGGCCATCTGGTTCATCCTGCCCCGCTACGGGACGATGGAGTGCATCGTCTGGATCTACATCGCGTCCTGGATCGTGGCGGGCACGGCGTTCACCGGGATGTTCCTTTTCCGCTCCCGCAAGCTGGCAAAGCAGGGCGGTGCGCTGCCCGGCGCCGCGGAATAAAAAACAAATCAGAATCAAAGGAGACTGTTCTGTGCGGAACAGTCTCCTTTGAGTTTGTCAAAAAAGTCTTTTTGACAAACTCATTGATTCAACCCGATGGGGCCTGTCTCGCTGCGGCTCGGTCACGCCTCGGCTCTGATGTGCCCCCGGCACATCATTCACTCCCGAGGCGCCGCTTCGCTACCCCTCGG
>SVKR01000100.1 GCA_015068365.1 Oscillospiraceae bacterium | reverse complement strand
CCGGCGCGCACGCTGGCGTGGCAATCCGTACTTCCTTTCATAGGAAAAACGGATTGCCACGGCCCCTTGCGGGGCCTCGCAATGACACATTGCGTATTTTGCAACGCGCCCTTGGTCGGATCAGGCCTTGTACCCGATCTCGTCGGCGAGGCTCTGCTCCAGGATCACCGTCGCGTCGCGGTGCAGGCGCAGGAAGGTGCAGGGGCAGCGGGGGTCGATTTTGTCGCTGCACAGCAGGGCGCGCATGGCGTCGGCCTTGTTGCCGCTGACGATCATCAGAAGCTTCTTTGCCCGCATGATGTTGCCCATGCCCATCGTGACGGCGAAGCGGGGCACCTCATCGCGGCTGGCGAAGAAGCGGGCGTTGGCGTCGATGGTGCTCTCGTCCAGCGTCTCCTTGTGCGCGCCGTCATACAGCGTCGCGCCCGGCTCGTTGAAGCCCAGGTGCCCGTCCGGGCCGACGCCCAGCACCTGCACGTCGATGTCCGTGCGGTCCAGGACGGCGTTGAACTCGGCGAGGTTGGCGTCGATGTCGCCGGTGCCCTTGGCGACGTAGGTGTTCTCCTTCTTGATGTTGATGTGGTTGAAGAGGTTGTCGTCCATGAAGTAGCGGTAGCTCTGGTCATGGGTGGGGGCCAGGCCGACGTACTCGTCCAGGTTGACGCTGTGCACGCGGGAGAAGTCCAGGCCGGCGGCGCAGCAGCGGGCCAGCTCCTGGTACATGCCCACGGGGGACGACCCGGTGGCCAGGCCGAGGGTGCAGTCCGGCTTTGCGCGGACGATGGCTTCGATGATGTCAGCGCCGGCGGCGGAGACCGCGGCGTAGTCCTTGCAGATGATGATGTTCATAGTGTAATCCTCCATTTTCTCTGTCATTGCGAAGTAAGCGCGCACGCTGGCGTGGAGAATACGGATTGCCACACCAGTGACGTCGGTCACTGGTTCGGAATGACATGTTGCTTTTCTCCTTTGGCGTGGAGAATACGGATTGCCACACCAGTGACGTCGGTCACTGGTTCGCAATGACGCCGGTCACTTACTTCGCAGTGACGTCGGTCACTTACTTCGGAATGACCGAATCATTCCTTCCCTACGATGTTGTCCTTGTCCTTCCAGATGCTGCGCTCCGGTACGACGCCGCGCACGCAGCTGGTGGGGTAGATGCTGCTGTCCCGGCCGATGATGCTGCCGGGGTTCAGCACGCTGTTGCAGCCGACCTCCACGCGGTCGCCCAGCATGGCGCCCACCTTTTTGCGCGCGGTTTCGTGCTGCATGTCGCCGTGCTTCACCACGACGGGGAGCTTGTCGCTCTTGACGTTGCTGGTGATGCTCCCGGCGCCCATGTGGGCCTTGTAGCCCAGGATGCTGTCGCCCACATAATTATAATGGGGCACCTGGACGTTATCGAACAAAATGACGTTTTTCAGCTCCGTGGAGTTGCCGACGACGCAGTTGTCGCCCACGAGGGCGGACCCGCGGATGAAGGCGCACTGGCGCACCTCGGTGCCGTGGCCGATGATGCAGGGCCCGTGGAGATACGCGGTCTTGAACACCGTGGCGTCGTTGGCGACCCAGACATCCTCCAGCACCCTGCCGTCCCAGTCCGTGGGGTGGTGGTACTCGTCCTCCGGCAGGGTCTTGCCCAGGGCCAGGATGAAGTCGCTGATGCCGGCCAGGGCCTCCCACGGCCAGGTGAAGCCCGCCAGATACTCCCCGGCGGCGCTGTGGCTGAGGTCGAACAGGTCCTTGATGGTGATGCCGCTCATTTCTTCTTCACCTCCAGCAGATGCCCGCTGCGCTCCATGGCGGCGATGATGGCGTCCACCTGCGCTTCGCACTCCGCGTCCGTGCCGGCCTCGGCCATCACGCGCAGCACCGGCTCGGTGCCGCTGGGGCGCAGCAGCACGCGCCCGCCGTCGCCGAGGGCGGCCGTGCAGGCGGCCACCTGCGCCTGGACGGCGGGGTCGGCCATCGTGGCGGCCTTGTCGTCCACCTTGACGTTCTTCAGCACCTGCGGGTACATGGTGCAGCCCGCGGCGAGGGCACTGAGCGGCAGCTGCGTCTCGATCATCACGCCCATGACCATGATGGCGGTGATGAGCCCGTCGCCCGTGTGGGCGTACTTGCGGAAGATGATGTGCCCGGACTGCTCGCCGCCGATCTGGTGGTCAAACTCCTTCATGTTCTCGTAGACGTAGCGGTCGCCCACGGCGGTCTTCTCATAGCCGATGCCGAGGCGGTCGAGCGCCTTATAAAGCCCGAAGTTGCTCATCACGGTGGTGACGACGGTGTTGTCCGGCAGCTGCCCGTGGTCGCGCATGAATTTGGCGCACAGGTACATGATCTGGTCGCCGTTCACGACCTCGCCCCGCTCGTCCACGGCGAGGCAGCGGTCCGCGTCCCCGTCAAAGGCGAAGCCGACGTCGAGATGGCGCTCCCGCACGAGCTGCTGCAGCCCCTCGATGTGCGTGGAGCCGCAGGCGGCGTTGACGTTCACGCCGTCGGGCTGGTCGTTGATGACGACGCACTTCGCGCCCAGCGCGTCGAACACGCTGCGGCCGATCATCCAGGCGCTGCCGTTGGCGCAGTCCAGGCCCACGCGGTGCTTCTCAAAGCTGCGGGTGGCCAGGTTGGTGAGGTAGCCGATGTAGCGGTTGCGCCCGGAGTAGAAGTCCACGGTCTTGCCGATGTCCGCCCCGGTGGCCCAGGGCAGCGAAGCGGGGCTGCCGTCGATGTACTCCTCCAGCTCCGCGAGCATGGCGTCGTCCATCTTCTCGCCGATGGCGTTCATCAGCTTGATGCCGTTGTCGGAGAAGGGGTTGTGGCTGGCGGAGATCATCACGCCGCAGTCAAAGTTCTCCGTGCGGGTGATGAAGCTGACGCAGGGCGTGGTGGTGACGTGCAGCAGATAGGCGTCCGCGCCGGAGGCGGTGATGCCCGCGGCGAGCGCGTTTTCGTAGGTGTAGGAGGAGCGGCGGGTGTCCTTGCCGATGACGATGCGGGCGTCCGGCTTGCCCAAGCGTCCGCCATAGTACCAGCCAAGGAAACGCCCGATCTGGAATGCGTGCGCCGCGGTCAGGTCCACTCCGGCCTTGCCGCGGAATCCGTCTGTCCCGAAATACTTGCCCATAGAGATTCGCTCCTTTCTGAAACTGTATCCTGGGAAAAAATACATTGTATTATAACGCAGGGAGCGGGGGATGTGCAAGATTTTTTTTTAGGTGGATTGGCGCGGCGCGTCGGGGACGACGCGCCCTACGGGGATCGGGTTTCGATCCGCCGTCAGGCACCTTGTAAAAAAGCGGTATCTCCGATGGATTTCAACTCGATCCCTCCGGCCCTTTGGGCCACCTCCCTTTCCGAAAGGGAGGCTATGCACCGCACCCCCCGTAGGGCGCGCTGTCCCCAGCGCGCCGCTGCCCCGGCGGTGGAAGAGCGGGGGAGCCAGGGATATGACGTGATACGATTTAGAAATTTCCCCAAGCGCAGCCACAAAAATTTGTCTGCTCTGCACAAAGGCGGGGCGGAAAACAAAAAAAGCGGGGCGGAAACAAAACTTCCGCCCCATTATGTGCATCCAGTTTACCCGATTTCCCAAGGCTTTGTCAAGCCCCGCGATGCCGAAATTTCCCTTGCACTTTGCCGACAAGTGCGATATTATATTTTAAGCCATTATTTCAGCCTTTGCAGGCGTAAAAACGCAAAAGGAGAGAGTGTTTATGGAAAATCTGATCTGGCTTGCCCCGGTCCTGGCCGTGATCGCCCTGCTCTTCGCCGCCGTCAAGACGGCCAAGGTGTCCAAGGCCAACCCCGGCAATGAACGGATGCAGGAGATCGCCGGCGCCATCGCCGAGGGCGCGCGCGCCTTCCTCTTCGCGGAGTACCGCATCCTGGTCATCTTCGTCGTCGTGCTGTTCCTGCTCATCGGCTTCTTCATCAGCTGGATGACCGCCGTGTGCTTCCTCGTCGGCGCCATCTTCTCCGTGGCCGCCGGCTACGTGGGCATGAACGTGGCCACCAAGGCCAACGTCCGCACCGCCGCCGCCGCCAAGGACGGCGGAATGAACCGCGCCCTAGGCGTGGCCTTCTCCGGCGGCTCCGTCATGGGCATGTGCGTCGTGGGCCTGGGTCTGCTCGGCGCGTCGCTCATCTACGTCCTCACCAAGAATGTGGAGATCCTCACCGGCTTCTCCCTGGGCGCAAGCTCCATCGCCCTGTTCGCCCGCGTGGGCGGCGGCATCTACACCAAGGCCGCTGACGTCGGCGCGGACCTGGTCGGCAAGGTCGAGGCCGGCATCCCCGAGGACGACCCGCGCAACCCCGCCGTCATCGCCGATAACGTCGGCGACAACGTCGGCGACGTGGCCGGCATGGGCGCGGACCTGTTTGAAAGCTACGTCGGCGCGCTGGTCAGCGCCCTGACTTTGGGCATCGGCTTCGCCGGCGCGTTCACCGGCGCGGGCGCGGTGTTCCCGCTGGTCCTCGCCGCCGTCGGCATCCTGGCCAGCATCATCGGCTGCTTCTTCGTCCGCGGCGACGACAATTCCAACCCCCACAAGGCCCTCAAGATGGGCTCCTACGTCTCCGCCGTGGTGGTCGTGATTTTGTCCGTCGTGCTCAGCAAGGTCTTCTTCAACAGCTTCAACCCCGCCATCGCCATCGTGGCCGGCCTGATCGTTGGCCTCATCATCGGCATT
>SVKR01000099.1 GCA_015068365.1 Oscillospiraceae bacterium | reverse complement strand
TGTGATGAGCATCACAGCGGCATTTTAAGCTGTCGACAAAGTGTCGACAGCTTAAAATGCAAAAACCGAAACATTGAAAAATGTTCCGGTTTTTGCGAAGATTAAACGTGCAGGGGGACTCCCGTCCCCCCTCACACCCCCCCATGCAAAACGGTTCCTTTACAAAACATGGTTTGTCTACATTCTGAAATAATTGGATCGCTTATTCAGGTTTCGCCCTTCTTCCGCAGCGCCAGCCAGAGCACCAGCGCCAGCGTTCCGGCGCCCGCCGCGGCGGCCGCGGCTTTGAGCACAGTGGGCTTGACCTCTGAGGAGAGCATTTCCGGGTTGCCGTTAAAGCGGTAATCCGTCAGCGGATACAGCAGCCGCCGGCCGGTCTCGTGCAGATTGATCTTGAGATAGGGCTTCTCGTCAAGGATCATGGTCTTGCGCGCTTCCCGGGAATAGGTCTCCCAGCGCAGCCCCGGAAGCGACGGGTCGCCGGTCGTGGCAAAATTGACCCACATCTGCTGCACTCTGGCGGCGAGCTCCGCATTGATCCCCTCACCGGAATAGATCGTCTCCTGCAGGTTATTGAACACATAGGCCAGCTCCACCGCATGACAGGCGCCGAGGTCGGGAACGGAAGACGGATAGCGCCAATAGTACATATAGACCGGATTCCCGTTCAGCGCGTGGGTCTGTCCCTGCCGGATCGCGGGAAGGCGGAAGAGCAGCTCGTTGAACAGCTCCGTGATCTGCCAGGGCCTGTCCTGCAGCCCGTCGCCGGGCTGGATCATCAAAAATGCCTCCACCCGTTTCCGGTCCTCGCGGCTGATCGTCCGCATGGCAGAATTGAGCATCACATTGCTCAAAATACGGTACTTTGCAACGCCGCCCACATCCAAAATCCAGTAGCGCAGTTCATCCGCATTGGTGCCGAGCAGCATCTCCACGGGCTGCGCGTCGCCCCGCTCATAGGCTGCATACAGGTCTTCGGGCAGCACGATCCCATCCCGCTCAGGGAAGTTGTTGTAGTCGTTGAGCTTTTCATTCACCGTCTGAAGCTGCTCGGTGGTAAGCGCCAGAAGGTCCTCCATCCGCCTTGCCTTTGTCTCCTTCAGAAGACGCCTGGTAAGCCCCAGGCACTCTTTGCGGCTGTAGGTCAGCGCCACGGAGCCGCTCTCCGCGATCACGCGGGAGAAAAGCCCCTTTGCCTCCGGGATCAGCGGCAGGAGCGATACGCTGCCGCCCCCCGCGGACTCGCCGAAGATCGTGACCTTGGTCGGGTCGCCGCCGAAGGCGTGGATGTTGCCCTGAACGTACTGCAGCGCGCAGATCTGATCCAGCAGGCCCAGATTGCCGCTGGTCGCGTAGGCTTCCCCGCCCGGGACATTGGAAAAGTCAATGAACCCGGCGATCCCGACGCGGTAAGCGATCGTGACAAGGACGATCTCCGGGTGCGCCTTGACGAAATTGTGCCCGTCATAAAGCGGGTCGGCCGTGCCGCCCCAGCCGTAGGCGCCGCCGTGGATGAACACCATGACGCAGCGTTTCTGACCGGCATAGCCGTCGGCAGTCCATACGTTTAAGTACAGGCAGTCCTCGCTCTGGAAATACTGCGACGCCCGCTCCGATTCCAGCTTCGTCTGAATGGGGGACGGGCCGTTGACACAGGCCTCATAGACCCCGTCCGACGCCACGACGGGCACCGGCTCCTTCCAGCGCAGCTTTCCCACAGGCGGCGAGGCAAACGGGATGCCGCGGAACGCGGTCACGCCCTCCGAGGTTTTCCCGACAAAGGTGCCGTTCAGGCATACTGCCGCAACGCTTTGGTCGTACGCGCCCTCGATTTTTCGGTTCGGTCTGTAAGAATCCATAGAAAGCCCTTATTTCTTTCTGGAGAAGAGGCCCTTGACGATCTGGAAGAAATTCTTTTTGTCCTTGACCTTCGCCTTGATCTCGCCGATGGTAACGTCGGACTGGGAGTTGTGGGTCACAAGGGACTGGGCCAGCTTGAGATAAAGCTCCATGAACTTCTCCATGCTGGCATCGTCGTAACGGCTGGCGGCATAGTCGATCATGAGCTGCAGGCCCTCCGCGCCGTCCAGGATCTCCATATCCAGGATGGTCTGGGACGCTGCCTGGTTCTGCCGCACGTCAACGGTCTCGATGCCGAAGTCCTCCATGCCGCCCATGTCGCGGATGTCCCGCTGGTAGAGCAGATAAGCGCTTTCGTTTGTGCCGATCTGCTCATGCAGATCCACATAGGGATAGCAGCTGTGCTCGATGCCCTTCTGCACCTGCTCGTGAACGTCGGCAAACACATTGCGCAGGGTGTCGGTGTCGTGGAAGCGGATGCCGATGGGCAGTTCGCGGAACAGAAGGCCGACAGAGGTCATGCTCTGCGCGTCCTCCCGCCCGTTATAGATCCAGCTCAGCTTGATGTCCGGCGCGTTGTTGTAGATGGAGATCGCCAGCGCCGCCACGGTGATGAAAAACTCGTTGCGGCTGATCTTGTAAGCCCGCTCCATGGCGTTCATCTGCGGCTGCTCGATGCCCATTGGGACAAGCAGCTCACCCAGCTCGTTCTCGCGGCTTTCGTGGTCGATTCTGGGATAGCCGGACCAGTTGACGCCCTCAAAGCGGTTCTCGAAGTAAACGCGGCTTTCCTCATAGAAAGCGGTGTTGACGGCTTCCTCCCTGCGCTGGAGCAGAAGATAATAGTAATCCGGATCGAGCGGCGTCTCCATATAGGCGTCGCGCACGCCGCCCATGAATACGCCGAGGCTCGTGCCGTCAAAGAGCGAGTGGTGCACGTCAAAGAAGGCGTAAACCGCCTTCTCCGTCTCAAACACGCGGCAGCGGTACATCCGCCCGCCCACGATCTTGAACGGGAACACCAGGGTGTCCTTGACGAAGCGGAACTCAAACTCCGAGAGCTTTTCCACATGGATGGGCTGGAAGATCTCCGGCTTATAGCACTGCACCAGATCGCCTTCGTCGTTGTACTCAAAGGTGGTCAGCAGCGCCGGGTGCGCCTTGATGACGGTTTCCATGGCCTTGGCCAGGTGCTCCGCGTCAAACAGCTCCTTGTCCATCTTCATGACGGAGAAGAGGTTGTACATCGTGGAATTGGGGGTGTAGAGCTGATAGTCGATCATGTAAAGCTGCTCCGGCGTCAGCGGGTGCGGCTTTGCCAGCGCTTCGGCGTTGCGCTCGTTCGGGTCGCCCTCCCCGCTCTGAAGCTGCTCGGCGTAAAGCCGGGCGATCTTCTCCGGCGTGCGCCCGCGGAAGACCATGCCCGCATTCAATCCGGGCAGAGCCGCTTCACAGGCGGTGATGAACTCAATGGAGGCCAGCGAGTCGCCGCCCATCTCATAAAAGTCGTCGTGAATGCCCACCTGGTTGAGCTTCAGCACCTTTGCCATGCCCTCGCAGATCACCTTTTCCGTGTCATTCGTGGGCGCTGCGTAATCGCTCATAAAATCATCGACGTTGGGCGCCGGCAGGGCCTTGCGGTCCATCTTGCCGGAAGCCTTCAGCGGCACGGAGTCGATCTTCATGAAATACGAGGGGATCATGTAATAAGGCAGGCGCTTCATCAGCTCCTTGCGCAGCGCCTCGGTATCCACCTGGATGTCTGCGGTGTAGTAAGCGCACAAAAAGTTCTTGCCGTTTTCCTCAAAGCCGCGGGCGGCGACCCAGTCGATCCCCAGCGCCTGCTTGACGGCGGCCTCGATCTCCGCCGGCTCAATGCGGTTGCCGTTGATTTTGATCATATCGCCGTTGCGGCCGAGAAGAATGAGGTTGCCGTTTTCATCGCGGCGGGCAAGGTCGCCGGTGTGGTAGACGCCGTCCACAAAGGCCTTCTTCGTCTCCTCCGGGAGATTGATGTAGCCGCGGACATAGGGGTTCACGAAGCACAGCTCGCCGGTCTCGCCGTCGGGCACGTCATTGCCGTTCTCATCGCGCAGGTAGATGGTGGTCTCGACCTGGGGTTTGCCGATCGGGCAGACCTCATAGGCCTTGTCGATCGGGAAAAAGCCCACGGCAAAGCCGCTTTCGCTGGCGGCATAGATATTGATGAGCTGCAGATTCTTGTTGTAAAGATTGTTCGCCGGTTCGCTGCCCACGAAAAGCATGCGCAGGAACGGCCCGGTCTGATTGCCCAGCTTGCGGACATAGGACGGGGTCAGGAAGGTGATGGTGATGCGCTTGGTGAGGAAGAATTTTGCCAGCGCGGCGGGGTTTTTGATCGTGCCGTAGGAGACGATGTAGTTCCTGCCGCAATAGACATTCAGACCGGCGAGGATCACGATGACGGTGGCCACAAAGTTCATGGGCGCCAGCGTGGCGAGGCGGTCGGTTTCGTTAAAGGGGCACTTGCCGTCGATGGTGATGGAGTCGATGGCGCGCTGAAGGTTGCCGTACTCATGCAGCACGCCCTTGGGGTTGCCGGTGGTGCCGGAGGTGTAGATCGCATAGGCGGCGGCATGCTCGTCCAGGGGCTCATATCCCTGCAGCGCGGGTGTGTGCATGATCTCGTCCCAGTTCTCCGCGCTCAGATCCAGCTTGCAGCTGCAGTCGCTGCGGATAAAGTTGATCCGCTCCGGCGCATAGGTATCCTCCACCAGCGCCCAGGCCGCGCCGGCCTTCCAGACGCCCAGCATCGCCACCACGGGCAGCACGCCGCGCGGCAGGTTGATCAGAACAAAATCCTCCTTGCCGATTCCGTTGGCTTTCAGATAGGCGTAAACGCGCCCGGTCATCTCGTCGAACTGTGCATAGGTCAGGCCCTTGGTGTGCGCGTCGTCAAACAAAATCACGCTGTGGGGCGCTCTTGCGGTGTAGTCAGCCAGGGTATCCAGGATGTACTTCATGGTTCAGCCTCCAAGTTTATCTCTATCTAACTAAAGTACTTGATTTGGACTTTTTAATATTTTAGCACGCATTTTTCCTCAATACAATCACAACTTCCATCTGATTTCCGCTTGATCCCCGTTCAGAAGGATGCGGTCGATGAGTTCGGCTGCGACCAGCTTTTTTTCCTCGAATTCCAGATCTTCAAATTCGATGCTGCCGGGCTGCGCGGGGCGTTCAGGAGATGCTTGCAGGAGGCTTTCCCGCTCGGCGTGCAATCGTTCGATCCCGGCGGATATGTAGGCGGCGGAAACCGCGCCGCTCTCTGTCAGCGCGGACATAAGCCGCTCGATCTTCCGGTCGATGGCAAGCAGTCTCTCGGCGCAGCCGGGCGCTTTGGGCAAGGTCTCCTCCGGCGGAGCTTCCGCCAGGATGGCCTTGATCTGTGCGCCGACCTGCCGTTCCAGTTCCCTGACGTTGATCTGGATCGCGGCATCGCATCCGGCGGTATTGGAGCGCCCCGAGCAGATCAGATAGAGCTTGTTGTCGGCCCGGCTGCGGTTGATTTTCACGGCGTAGCCGCACTTGCCGCATTTCAGCAGCCCCGTGAGCCAGGAATGCTTCCCGGCCATCTGCCGCGGGATCTGCTCCAGTCCGTCCAGCTTGCTTTGCACCGCGAGCCAAAGTGAGGAATCCACAATCCCCTCATGCCTGGATACTGCAAGGCGCGGATGGGCAGCGCCGTTTGGTCTGCACCCGCCGCGGTCTCTCCTGCCGATCACGTTGCAGGCGTGGACGCCGTCAAATGCGCCCGCTTCGCTCTGAAACAGCATCCCCTTTCCCAGGTAATGAAGCAGCACGTCCTCATCCGCCCGGACATAGACGGGACTGCGCAGGATCCTGGACAGTGTGGCGCTGTCCCACAAAGCGCGCTTCGGGCCGGGAATCGATGCGCTGTTCAGAGCTTTGGCGACGCTGCGCAGGCTCGTGCCCTGCCTTGCATACTCCCGGAAGATCCGGCGGACGACGTCGGATTTCTCATCTTCCGCCAGGGAGGTGACCACCCGGCCGCCGTCCACGGTCTTCACAAGGCGGAAGCCATAGGGCGCGGGACCGCCCGGCCATGCCCCAAGCTGAAAGCGGTGCAGATAGTTGTCCCTGACGCGCTCCGCCGTCGTCTCCCGCTCCAGCTGCGCAAACACCGTGACGATGTTCAGCATCGCCCTGCCGATGGGCGAGCCGGTGTCAAACTGCTCCGTGACGGAGTTGAAGCGCACATTGCAGCGCTCCATCGTCTCCCAAAGACGGCTGAAATCCGAAATGGAACGGGAAAAGCGGTCCAGCCTGTAGACGAAAACTGTCTCTATCGTTCCCTCCTGAACCGCCTGCATCAGTTCTCTGAACGCAGGGCGCTTTGTGTTCTTGCCGGAGTAGCCCCTGTCCTGAAAAACGAGGGCATCCTCCCCGGCATAGCGCCTGCAGATCTCGATCTGCCCTTCAATCGACAGGCTGTCCTTCTTGTCGATGCTCTGCCTGGCATAAATCGCGTTCATTTCCTCTTTTCTCCCCTCCGCGCCGCCAGCAGCAGAATGCAGCGGCGGCAGATCGCGGCAAGGCGGGCGCGGCGCTGCGCTTCCTCCTTCGACAAATATGTGTTGATAACAGTCATCGTTTTTTCACCCGGAGAAACTCTATGAGGCCGTCGCCGTGCAATAGAACGCCCGGTTTGAAGCTGTTGCCATCGGGGACAGCCTGGACTGGAAGGACCTTTCCGCGGGCGAGATCACCCAGCGGGTCAGCTCCGGCGTAAAGCCCGGCAGCATCGTGCTGTTCCACAACGCGGCAAAGCACACGCCCGAGGCGCTGCCGTCGGTCCTCGAATACCTGCTGCAAAACGGCTACAGCATCGTCCCCGTGTCGGATCTTCTGCTGAGCGGCGACTATGAGATGGACCACACCGGGCGCATGTGCCGCCCGGGCGAGGCATAAATTAAGAACAGTGGCACTTCCATTTCGCGCAGAAATCGGGTATACTATCTGCAAAAGAAAGGAAACGGAGGTACGGTTTCATGGCAAAAACACTGACAAAAAAAGAAGCAGAAGGCCTTGACAGATGGTGGC
>SVKR01000007.1 GCA_015068365.1 Oscillospiraceae bacterium | reverse complement strand
GCCACAATGACTTCTACAAGGCCGTGGCCAACGCCACCACCGCCTGGCTCTACGGCGCTTCGTCGGTCAACTGCTCGCTGCTCGGCATCGGAGAGCGCACCGGCAACGTGCCGCTGGAGGCCATGGTCATGGAATACGCCTCCCTGCGCGGCAGCATGGACGGCATGGACCCCACGGTCATCACCGAGATCGCGGACTATTTCAAGAACGAGATCGGCTACCGCATCCCGCCGATGCAGCCCTTCGTGGGCCGCAGCTTCAACGTCACCCGCGCCGGCATCCACGCCGACGGGCTGATGAAGGACGAGAAGATCTACAACATTTTCGACACGGGCAAGCTTCTCAACCGCCGCCCCAGCGTCATGATCGGCAAAAGCTCCGGCCTTGCCGGCATCGCCTACTGGATCAACGACAACTATGACCTGCCGGCGAACAAGGCCGTCGGCAAGCACGACGCGCTGGTGGAGCAGCTCAAGGCCTGGATCGACGCGGAGTATGAGGGCGGGCGCCAGACCAGCCTTTCCGTCAGCGAGCTGGAGGCAAAGATCGAGACTCTGTCCGGCGGCGCGCTGCGCAGACTTTAAGGAGGTGCGGACATGATTCTGACCCACAAAACCGTCTCCCTGGCCGACCAGGTGTTCGACCGGCTGGAGAGCGATATCCTCTCCGGCGTCTACAAGCGCGGGGAGATCCTGACCGAGCTGAAGCTGTGCGAGGCGCTGGGCGTTTCGCGCACTCCGGTGCGCGAGGCGATGAAGCGCCTGGAGCAGGAGCACATCATCGAAGACTGCGGCAAGGGCATGCGCGTGCTCAGCATCACGGCGGAGGACGCCGCGTGCATCTATGAGATCCGCTCCCGGGTGGAGGGCATGGCCGCCGCGGCCTGCGCCCGCAACATCAGCCCGGAGGATCTGAACGCCATGCGCGAGCTGGTGGATCTGCAGGCCTTCTATGCCGAGCGCGGCGACTCCGACCGGGTCAAGACCCTGGACAGCGAGTTCCATGAGATGATCTACCGCTGCTCCGGCAGCGCGGTGCTCTATGACACCCTGGTGCCGCTGCACAAAAAAGTGCAGAAATTCCGCAAGGCCGCCGTGGAGCAGCGTTCCCGCGCGGAGGAATCCGTCGCGGAGCACAAGGCGGTGTACGCCGCCATCGCGTCGAAAAACCCGGAGGAGGCCGAGCGGGTGATGAACGCCCATGTGGCCTCGGCAAGAGACCGGCTGGCCCGTGGCCTCGCGGCGTCGGAAAAGGGGGCGGAGTGAATGAGCGCCATTGACAAAATGATCGAAAAACGCGCCGGCGGCGTCTGCCTGCGCGCCGGCGTGCCGCAGATAGCGGACGCGCCCGACATCCCCGGCCGGGAGAAGACCATGGCTTACCGTATCCTGCGTGCCCACGAAGCCAAACGCAGCGAGGGCGGCAAGCTGCGCATCCGCTTTGACGCCATGATCTCCCATGACATCACCTATGTGGGCGTCATCCAGACGGCCCGGGCCTCCGGCATGACGGAGTTCCCGCTGCCTTACGCCCTTACCAACTGCCACAACAGCCTGTGCGCCGTGGGCGGCACCATCAACGAGGACGACCACGCCTTCGGCCTGTCCGCCGCGCGGAAATACGGCGGTATCTTCGTCCCGCCCAACCAGGCGGTCATCCACCAGTACGCCCGGGAAATGCTCGCCGGCTGCGGAAAAATGGTGCTGGGCAGCGATTCCCACACCCGCTACGGCTGCTACGGCACCCTGGGCGTCGGCGAAGGCGGCGGCGAGCTTGCCAAGCAGCTTTTGCGCAACACCTGGGACATCGAGCCGCCGGAGGTGGTGCTGGTCTGGCTGGAGGGCAAGGTGCCCCACGGCGTCGGCCCCCACGACGTGGCCATCGCCCTGGTGGGCGCCACGTTCCCGGACGGCTTTGTGAAAAACCGCGTCCTGGAGTTCGCCGGCCCCGGCGTCGCCGCCCTGCCCATGGATTTTCGCATCGGCATCGACGTCATGACCACCGAGACCAGCTGCCTCACCTCCATCTGGGTCACGGACGAGAAGGTGAAGGACTATTATACCGACCTGGGACGCCCGGAGGATTACAAGGCCCTGGCTCCGGAGGACGGGGCGTATTACGACCGCATGGTGACCGTGCACCTGGACACCATGGAGAGCATGATCGCCCTGCCGTTCCACCCCAGCAAGGCTTACACCGTCCATGAGCTGCAAGCCGACCCCGCCGGTATCCTGGCCGCTGCGGAGGCCGACTGCAACGCCCAGCTGGGCGGCAAGGTGACCCTTGACCTGAAAAGCTGCATCGGCCCGGACGGCAAGGTGCGCTGCGACCAGGGCGTCATCGTGGGCTGCTCCGGCGGCATGTACGACAACATCCGCGAGGCCGCGGACATCCTGCGGGGCAAAAGCGTGGGCGACGGCTACTTTGACCTGTCCGTCTATCCCTCCTCCACGCCCGTCAGCCTGGCCCTGGTGAAGGACGGCACGGCGGCGACGCTGATGGAAGCCGGCGCGGTGATGAAGCCCTGCTTCTGCGGCCCCTGCTTCG
>SVKR01000098.1 GCA_015068365.1 Oscillospiraceae bacterium | reverse complement strand
CATTCCGAGCCAGTGCGCACTTTTCGCGAAGGCGAAAAGTCGTGGCGTGGGAATCCGTACTTCCTTTCATAGGAAAAACGGATTGCCACGGCCCCTTGCGGGGCCTCGCAATGACACATTGCGTATTTTGCAACGCGCCCCTTTTTTTAGGAAGCGCTGATTAAATCGAAGTGTGCAGATTGCCGAGCAGATTTTTCGCCTGATGAAGGTGAGAAATCGCAGGAATACTTTGTGTATTTCAAGATTTCGAGACGAAATCAGACGGAAAATATGCCGGCAAGATGCGCGCGGCGATTTATTCAGCACTTCCTCAAATATCCCTTACCAGATTGTTCACCCAGCTCCGCCGCCGCACCAGCGCCGCGCCCACCAGGCACTTCACCAGCTCCACCGCCTGCACGCAGATGTAAAGCGGCAGGATCGGCATCGCCGTAAAGCGGCTCAGGACAAAGGCCAGCGGCACGCAGATGCACCAGATAAAGCCGCTGTCGAAGAGGAAGGTGATGACCGTCTTGCCCCCGGCCCGCAGCGTGAAGTAGGCCACGTTGACGTAGGCGTTGAAGGGCATCATCGCCGCGTTGACCAGAAGCATCTGCGCGGCCAGGGCCTTCACCGTGTCGGTGGTGTTGTAAATATCCGGCACCAGCGGGGCCAGCAGCGCCATCAGCGCGCCGACCGCGGCGTTCATCACCACGGTGAAGACCGTGAGCTTCCGCTGGGCGGTGACGGCCCGCTCCGGCTGCCCGGAGCCGAGCAGCTGCCCCAGGATGATCGAGGTGGTGACGCCCATGGCGAGGAAGGCGCAGAAAAAGAGGTTGGACACCGTGGAGACGATGTTCGTGGAGCTGACCACCTCCAGCCCGCGCACGGAATAGCACTGGTTCAGCGTCGCCATGCCGGCGGACCACAGCACCTCGTTCAAAAGCAGCGGCGTGCCCATGACGGCGATCTGCTTCACCAGCGCGCGCGGGACGCGCAGCGTGCGGTACAGCCCGCGGGCGAAGGGGGCGCGCTGCGCGTGCCGGTGGCTCCACACGACGACGATGGCGCACTCCACGCAGCGGGCGATCAGCGTCGCAATGGCGGCGCCCGTGACGCCCAGGGCCGGGGCGCCCAGCTTGCCGAAGATCAGCACATAGTTCAGCCCCAGATTCACGCCCACGGCGGCGATGCCGGCCTTCATGGGCAGCATGCTCTCCCCGGTCTCGCGCAGGGTGCTGGAGTAGACCTGCGAAAAGGCGAAGGGGATCATCTGCCACACCATCACGTTCAGATAGTCCCGGCCATAGCGCAGCGTGGCGGCGAGGTCGAGGTCATCCTGCCCCTCGTGCAGGAACAGGGAGATGAGCCCGCTGCCCCCGGCCCACAGCGCCGCGGCGAACAGCGCCACGGCCCCGGCGGCGATGTACAGCTTCGCCCGCGCGGCGGAGCGCAGCCCGGCCGTATCGCCCTTCCCGGCGTACTGCGCCGCGAAGATGCCCGGCCCGGCCATCCCGCCGAAGATGCACAGGTTGAAGACGAACAAAAGCTGGTTCACGATGGCGACGCCGGACATGCTCTCCGTGCCGATCTGCCCGACCATGATGTTGTCCAGCAGATTGACGAAGTTGGTGATGACGTTCTGCACCAGCACCGGCCCGGCCACGGTGAACACCAGAGTGTAAAATTCCCGGTCAAAGCGCCTGCTGCGCATTCAGCGCGCCCCCTCTCCGCGAAAAGTGTACAGGCGCCATTATACCCAAGGCCGCGGAAAAACGCAAGACGCAATTGCGCCGCGCGCCGCCGTGTGCTAAAATGGAGGCACAAACCATCCCAAGGAAAGAAGGACACAGCGATGCTTATGACATTTCGCGGCAAAACGCCGCAGGTATCCCCGGAGGCCTTTGTGGCGGACAGCGCCGCGCTGATCGGCGACGTGACCGTGGGGGCGGACAGCTCCGTCTGGTTCGGCGCGGTCCTCCGCGGGGACAACGAGCCCATCACCGTCGGGCGCGGCACCAGCATCCAGGACAACGCCGTGCTGCACACGGAAAAGGGCCACCCCCTCACCATCGGCGACAACGTCACCGTCGGCCACGGCGCCATCGTCCACTGCACCAGCGTCGGCAGCAACACCCTCATCGGCATGGGCGCCATCGTGCTGGACGGCGCCGTGGTGGGGGCGCACTGCATCATCGGCGCGGGCGCCGTGGTGAAGGAAAACGCCGTCGTGCCCGACGGGACGATGATGGTGGGCATCCCGGCCAAGCCCGTGCGCGCCCTGGGTGAGGAGCAGATCGCCTTCCTGGACGGGCAGTCGCCCTACGTCGCGCTGTCGAAGGAGTACATGAAATGATCCGCTTCGACTGCGACTATAACGAAAGCGCGCACGGCGCCGTCCTCGCGGCCATCGCCGCCACGGCGGGGGAGCAGCACCCCGGCTACGGCACGGACGCCCACTGCGCCCGCGCCCGGGACCTCATCCGCTCCGCCTGCGATGCCCCGGAGGCGGAGGTCCACTTCCTCGTGGGCGGGACGCAGACCAACCTCACGGTCATCGCCGCGGCCCTGCGCCCCTGGGAGGGGGTCATCGCTCCCGAAAGCGGCCACATCGCCGCGCACGAGACCGGCGCCATCGAAGCCTGCGGGCACAAGGTGCTGCCCCTGATGCACGAAAACGGAAAGCTCTCCGCCGCCGCCGTGGCCCAGGCCGTCGAAAAAGCCCGGCGCGACCCCAATGCCGAGCACATCGTCCAGCCCGCGCTGGTCTACATCTCCCAGCCCACGGAGTACGGCGCGCTTTACAGCGTATCCGAGCTCGCCGCGCTGCACGGCGCCTGCCGCGCCGCCGGGGTGCGCCTGTTTTTGGACGGCGCCCGCCTGGGCTACGCCCTCGCCGCCGATGAAGGCCTCACGCTGGCAGACTATGCCCGATATTGCGACGTGTTCACCATCGGCGGCACGAAGCTCGGCTGCCTCTTCGGCGAGGCGGTGGTGATTACGGACAAAACGCTCTCGCCCGGCTTTCGCAATCTCACGAAGCAGCACGGCGGCCTGCTGGCCAAGGGCTGGCTCCTCGGCGCGCAGTTCGAGACCATGTTCACGGACGGCCTCTACCTCGCCTGCGGCCGCGCCGCCGTGGAATCGGCCCGGCGCATCAAAGCCGCCCTTGCGCAAAAGGGCCTGCCCCTGGCCTTTGAAAGCCCCACCAACCAGCTTTTTGTGGAGCTTACGCGCGCGCAGAGCGCGGCGCTGGAGCGCGATTTCGCCCTCGGCCACTGGGACGCCACCGGCGGCGAGACGGACGTGCTGCGCATCTGCACCTCCTGGGCCACCACCCCACAGCAGACCGACGCCCTGATCGCCGCGATCGAAAACCTATAACAAAGGGCGCGTTGCAAAATACGATCCATCCTGTCATTCCGAGCCAGTGCGCACTTTTCGCGAAGGCGAAAAGTCGTGGCGTGGGAATCCGTACTTCCTTTCATAGGAAAAACGGATTGCCACGGCCCCTTGCGGGGCCT
>SVKR01000097.1 GCA_015068365.1 Oscillospiraceae bacterium | reverse complement strand
GCGGCCTTGTCCGGTTTTTTCTCCTGTTGCTGCTTCTTTTGCTCCGCTTTGTACAGCAGATACCCCATCGGGTCGCCGGTCTCGCGGAACAGGTTCCAAAGCTGATCGACCATTGCAGCGCCTCCGTACCGTTTCTTTGCCATTCTATGCCTTAGTATGGGCCGCTGCGGAGGAAATCATGTTGGAAGTTTTTCACCCGATGCCGAGATGCGCGTTACTGCTTGTCCGCCATGGAGATATAGAGGTCCCAGTTGGTGGGCATGTTCAGCTTGCCCATCGTGGAAACCGGGTCGCAGCCGAGGTACAGCTCCTCGTAATCGAGCAGCATGAAGGAAAAGCCAAGCTGCTGGATGGTGGTGAAATTGTTGATCCGATAGCCGAGCTGGTCTTCAATGAGGTTGATGCGATAATTGATCGTGTTGCGGTGGACGCCCAGCTCCTGCGCGCAGGCGGAGGCGTTCCCGCCGGTCTTGAGATAGGTGCGCAGGGTCCTGACCAGATCTGTGCCGTACTCCATATCGTAGTGGATCACCTTCATGACGCCGGGCTGGCACAGATAGGTGATGTTGCCGAACTTATGTTCCCGCACCGCCGATTCGATGGCCATATCGACGATCATGTACATGCTGTAATCCCTGTAGTAGAAGATGCGCTGGCTTTTGTCCTCGCAGAACACGCGCCCCAGGCGCGTCGCCGCGGCGGCCTGGATGTACAGCGGGCGCAGGCTGGTCAGAAACGTCGTGCAGCTTCCGATGCCCGCGTAGCCGTCAAACTGCTCCAGCAGCTCCGTCAGATGCGCCCGGTCGTAGTCCAGCTCCTCGTAATAGTCGTCCTTGGCCGCCAGCACGAGCAGGCCGTTGTTATACTGGGCGATGGAAGAGCGCGGGAAGATGTCCTTCAGATGGCCCATGATATAATTATATGGTGTCGGCTGGGCCTGTTTTTCAAATTTGAACGCGATGGGATGGTACAGCGAGCCCTTCACCATGTCCGGGATCACCGTGCGCCGCTGCTCGATCTCGTCCGGGTCCGTCACCCGCTGGTCGATGATGTCGGCGATGAGCATGCTCAGCGCGTCCGTGAAGTATTCCCGCAGAGACTGGTCCGTCAGGATGCGGGGGCGGATGGCCTGGGTCAGATCGTCCAGATAGCCCAGGGCGATGGAGTCCCGCTCGTCCACCGGGCAGTCCATGAGGATGCGGGCCGTGGTCTTGTCTTCCTGCCGGATGACCTGGTCCACCAGGCGGATGCCGCCGTCGTCGAGGAAAAAGCGCTCCGTGGACAGCGCGCCCTTTTCCGTGGGCAGCATCCAGCGCGCCCGCGCATAGTTGGTCTTCCCCTCGTCGCGCAGCTCACGCAGCGTCTCGCTGCAGCCGTCGCCCGTTTCGCTGATGGCGACACACTGGAAGTAGGAGTTGACGATGGCGAGCGGGTGGCCGGTTTTTTCCGCGGCCAGCGCGGCCAGCTTCGCCAAACTCTCCTCATGGCGCAGCAGCTCCAGCCACTCGTTATACTCCTGCAGGCGGGAAACGATGTGATTGTGCAGATTGACCGCGGTGCCGGAGAAAAGGATGAAGTTCCGATAGGTCTCATCCGGCGGGCCGGGCCAGTCAACATCATCGTCCAGAACGCAGAGGAACACGCTGGAAACGCAGCCCAGCGGCGCCGTCGGCGGCAGGTCGCGCCAGTGGCCGATGTAAAAGCGGTTGCCGCGCAGCGTCTCCTTGCCGTCAAACAGCAGCGCCGCCTGGT
Organism: Oscillospiraceae bacterium; assembly: GCA_015068365.1. Taxonomy (GTDB): domain Bacteria; phylum Bacillota; class Clostridia; order Oscillospirales; family Oscillospiraceae; genus SVKR01. Next base: position 15,851 of record SVKR01000097.1, on the reverse strand, counting down.
GGGCGGGCAGCGTATTGTTCTGGATCCGCCGGAAAAGTATCTTGTCGCGGATGTCCCAGGTCAGCATATCAATGGTCAGCATTGCCTTTGTCCCCTCTCACGGTGCCGTGGCGGTTCTACTGCAATCATCATACCATAGCTGCCGGGAAAGCGCAAGCGCTGTTTGTTCAGTGTGCACATTTAAAAAAAATTCAAGTGTTTGATGTGCACATTGCCACCCGACGGAATTCGCGCTATCATATAGTCAGCAATTCCACAATCAAATCCAATCCACAGGAGGTTGCACGCACATGGGAAACGGACCGCTGACCGGGATCAAGGTCCTGGATCTGACACAGTTTGAAGCAGGCACAGCCTGTACGGAAAATCTCGCCTGGCTGGGTGCGGAGATCTGGAAGGTAGAGCGCCCCATCAAAGGCGAGCTCGGCCGCTACAGCGCCGTTGCTCCCGGCATTGACACCTACGGCTTCATTCTTTTGAATATGAATAAGAAGTCCATCACCTGCAACATGAAGACCCCGGAGGGCATCGCCCTCATCAAGCGACTGCTTCCCCAGGTGGATGTCATCGTTGAGAACATGGGCCCCGGCTCCATGGAGCGTCTGGGTCTCGACTATGAGACCTGCAAGGCGCTGAACGACAAGATCGTTTACTGCTCCATCAAGGGCTTTGCCCGCAACAGTCCCTATGCCAACTACCCGGCCTTTGACCCGGTCGCCACCCACACCGGCGGTTTCGTCGCCGTCACGGGCCTGCCCGACATGCCGGTGAAGTCCGGCGTGTCCGTCGCGGACTCCGGCTCCGGCATGCTGGCCTCCTTCGCCATCACCGCCGCGCTCTACCAGGTCAAGACCCAGGGCGTCGGCCAGCGGGTGGACGTTGCGATGCAGGACTTCATCATCGGCCTGGCCCGCGCCGGCTGGGAGCCGTATTACAACACCGGCAAGCCCCCGCGCCGTGTGGGCAACGGCATGCCGCTGGAGGACGTGGCGCCCTCCAACACCTACCCCACCAAGGGCGGCGGCCCCAACGACTTTATCCACATTTACTGCTCCCGCGCCCCCGGCAGCAGCCATTTTGCCAGCCTGTGCAAGGTCATCGGCCGCGAGGATCTGATCGACGATCCCCGCATGGCGACGCCCCAGTCCCGCTATCAGTACAAGGACGAGCTGGACGCCATCATCACCGAGTGGACCATGCAGCACACCAAGCAGGAGGCCATGGAGCTGTGCGCCGCAGCGGACGTTCCCTCCGGCGCGCTGCTGGACATTGCCGACATCGCCAACGATCCCAGCTATGTCGAGACCGGCATGGTGGTGGAGATCGACCACCCCCAGCGCGGCCATCTGAAGTTCCCCGGCTTTGCCCCGAAGATGAGCGAGAACCACATCGACTACACCTGCTCCCCCGCCCTGGGCGGCAGCAACGAAGAGATCTACGGCGGCGTGCTGGGCCTCAGCGAAGCGGAGCTGGCCGAGCTGAAGGAAAAGAAGGTCATCTGACCCGGATATGTGCCCGCAAGGGTATGTATATAATTCAAACTGTATGAAAGGATGAAACGCAATGAAAAAGTTCTTCGCACTGTTCCTGGCTATTGTGATGGTCGTCTGCCTCTGCGCCTGCGGCGGCGGTAAGACCGAGACGCCCGCTCCCTCTGCGGGCGGCAGCAGCGCTCCCGCTTCCGGCGGCAGCACTTCCGGCGGCGGCAGCACTTCCGGCGGCGGCAGCAGCGCCCCCGCTGCGACCGAAACTCCCGCAGCTCCCGCTAAGGGCGACGGCGAGTACACCCCCTCTGACGAGACCCTGGTCGTCGCCAACAAGGGCAACCCCACCGGTCTGTGCCACCTGAACGTGACCGCCGTCAGCAACAACAACGCCACCCTGAGCTCCATGTATGACCGTCTGGTGGACTACGACTATGAGAACAACGACGTCGTCCCCATGCTGGCCGAGAGCTGGGAGCAGATCGACGACACCCACGTCCGCTTCCATCTGCGCAAGGACGTCGTGTCCCACGCCGGCGATCCCTTCACCGCCAGTGACGTTATCTTCACCGTGACCACCGGTCAGGAGAGCGGCCTGCTGTCCAACTACTACGGCATGTTCAACCTGGCTGAGTGCAAGGCCGAGGATGATTACACCGTGGTTCTGGCCACCAACAATGCCGACCCGTTCTTCCTCTACACCCTGTCCAACACCCCGCTGGCCATGATCGTTGAGAAGTCCACCGAGAAGGACGGTCTGGAGGCGCAGAGCCTGAACCCCACCGCCGCCACCGGCCCGTACAAGTTCGTTGAGTGGAACGACGGCTCCTACATCAAGCTGACCCGCAACGAGAACTACTGGGGCAAGACCCCCTATTACAAGGATGTTGAAATCCGCATCATCACCGACGCTTCCGCCCGCGTGATGAACCTGGAGTCCCACGACATCAACATTGCTCTGAACCCCGATGTCAACGCGCTGCAGGCTCTGGAGGGCAATGACGACTTCACCATCGTGAACCTGCCCACCACCAACATCACCACCATCTTCATGAACTGCTCCAAGGAGCCCTTTACGGATGTCAACCTGCGCCGCGCCATCGCCTGCGCTCTGAACTATGAGGCCAACCTGGGCATCGCCCTGCTCGGCCGCGGCACCATCACCGACACCTTCCTGCCCATCAACAACGTGGCATATCAGTCTCAGCCCGACTCCCTGTACCACTACAATCCCGAGAAGGCCAAGGAGTATCTGGCGCAGTCCAACTACCCCGACGGCGTGACCATCGACCTGCTGTACGCTGAGAAGCCCGAGTTCGCTCAGTTCGCTGAGATGGCCCAGGCCCAGCTGAAGGACATCGGCATCACCCTGACCCTGACCCCGCTGGCCTCCAAGGAGTTTGACGCCCGCATCAGCGCCGGCGACTTCGACATGCAGATCATCAACGCCTCCAACCCCGACCCGTACATCCAGGTGAAGTACTATGACGGCCGTCTGGACTTCAAGGCCAACCGCGGCGGCAGCGGCTTCGTGGATGCCCCGCAGGAGCTGCTTGATCTGATGGATAAGGCCAAGGTCGAAATCGACGACACCAAGCGCCTCGACTACTACAACCAGCTGCAGAAGATGCTGTGCGACCTGTGCCCCGCCATCCCCGCTTACTCTCCCAACATGCTGTGCGCCATGGACAGCGATATCCTGGGCGTGACGCTGACCGAGTTCAACGACATCAACTGGTCCAAGGCTTACAAGGCCAACTGAACTTCCGCGCCGAACGCGGAGGTATAAAGCAAAATCCCTGCTCTGCCGGCGGAGGTAACTCCGCCGGCAGACACAAATAGCGCATTCCCCCGAACTCCGCTTCTATTTGCTTCCCACGGGAGCAGAAGGAGGAAATGATGTTAAAATATATCATCAAGCGACTGCTCTGGATGATCCCTGTCATCCTCGGCGTGTTGATTATCGTCTTCATTCTCAGTGAGATTACTCCCGGCGACCCGGTCGACAACATCGTCGGCACGGACGCCACCGAAGAGGCGCGTGAGGCGGCCCGTGAGGCGTACGGCTTCAACGACCCGGCAACCGTCCGCTTCTTCCGCTATGTGAAGGGAATCGTCCTCCACGGCGATCTCGGCACCTCCTACACGAACCGGCAGCCGGTGTTCAACGAGCTGAAGCTCCGCTTCCCCGTCACCATCAAGCTTACGCTGCTGTCCGTCATCGTGGCGCTGATCATCGCGTTGCCGTTGGGTGTGATTTCCGCAGTAAAGCAATACTCATGGATTGACAACGTGACGATGTTTGCGGCGCTCTTCTTTGTCTCCATCCCGCAGTTCTGGATGGCCTTGATGATGCTGCTGATCTTCTCGGTCAATCTGCATATCCTCCCCGCCAGCGGAATCGACAACCCGCTGTGCTGGATCATGCCGATTGCCATGATCGGTCTGAACAACGTCGGCAACCTCGCCCGCGTCACCCGCTCCAGCATGCTGGAGATCATTCGTCAGGACTATATCAGGACCGCCAAGGCCAAGGGGCAGAAAAACAGCGTCGTCATCGTCAAGCACGGCCTGCGCAACGCGCTGATTCCCGTCATTGCCAACGTCGGCAACACCATCGGCGTTTCCCTCGGCGGTGCTGTGGTTGCAGAAAGCATTTTTTCGATCCCCGGTGTCGGACAGTACATGCTCGCCGCCATCAACGACCGCAACTGGCCCTCTGTCCAGGGCGGCATCGTGATGCTGGCGCTGGCCTTCAGCATCGTCATGCTGCTGGTCGACCTGATCTACACCTTTGTTGACCCGCGTCTGAAATCCGAGTTCAACGCGAAGAACAAGATCCGCAGCAAAAAACCGAGAGAGGAGGCGGCATAAATGGCAAAGCTTGTAACCCCCGAGATGGAAAAGATCAACAAGCGTCTCGCCCGTGAAAACCGCGGCCGCCAGGGCAAGCCCTCCTCCCCCGGCCGGGAGGCATGGCTCCGTCTGAAGCGCAACCGCCTCGCCGTCATCGGCATGATCATTCTGGCGCTGCTTGTCCTTGTCGCCATCTTTGCGAAATGGCTCGCTCCCTATGATTATGCAACGCAGGACTATTCCGCCGTCCTGGTGAAGCCCTGCGCCGCCCACCCATTCGGCACGGACAACCTCGGCCGTGACATCTTCAGCCGCGTCATCTACGGCACGCAGATCTCCTTCCCCATCGGCTTTCTCTGCGTCGCCGTGGCTTATACCCTCGGCGGCATTCTGGGCGCCATCGCCGCTTACTTCGGCGGCAAGGCGGACATGATCATCATGCGCATCATGGACATTTTCCAGTCCATCCCCCCGATGCTGATGGCCATCGCCGTCGCCGCCTCGCTGGGCACCGGCGTGGTCAACCTGGTTTTGGCAATCTCCATTTCCACGTTGCCGGCCCGCTCGCGTATCGTGCGCTCGGCCATCCTCTCCGTGAAGAACAGCGACTATGTGGAGTCTGCCCGCGCCATCGGCGCGTCCAGTGCCCGCCAGCTCATCAAGTACATGCTGCCCAACGCCCTCGGCCCGATCCTCACCAACATGACCTTCTCCATCGCCACCGCGATCCTGACCGTCTCCTCGCTGAGCTATCTGGGCCTCGGCATCGCGCCGCCCACGCCGGAATGGGGTGCCATGCTCTCCGCCGGCCGCAGTCTGATGCGCTCCGCGCCGCATGTTCTGATCTTCCCCGGCGTCGCCATTATGATCACCGTGCTGGCTCTGAACCTCTTCGGCGACGGCCTGCGTGACGCGCTTGACCCGCGCCTGAAGTAAGGAGGACGACGATATGAGTGAACCGATCTTAAACATCGAAAACCTGGTCGTCCATTACGAGACCCGCAACGGCGTTGCCGAGGCGGTGAACAACGTCAGCTTCTCCGTCAAGCCCGGCGAAACGCTGGGTCTGGTGGGTGAAACCGGCGCCGGCAAGACCACCATCGCGCTGACCATTATGGGCCTGCTGCCCAAGCCGGCCGGCCACATTGTCCAGGGCAAGATCACGCTGGACGGCGAGGACATCACCCGCTACGCCAGCCGCAGCCACCGCAACAACGCCAAGGAAGATAAGCTGTTCCAGCACATCCGCGGCGGCAAGGCGGGCATGATCTTCCAGGACCCCATGAGTGCGCTGAACCCGGTGCTGACCGTCGGCGAGCAGGTCGCGGAGGTCATCCGCCTGCACAACAAGGTCTCCCGGGCGGAAGCCGCAAAGCGCGCCACGGAGATGATGGAGCTCGTCGGCATCCCCGGCGCCCGCTACAACAACTTCCCGCACGAGTTCTCCGGCGGCATGAAGCAGCGCATCATCATCGCCATGGCCCTGGCCTGCAATCCCAAGCTGCTGATCGCCGATGAGCCCACCACCGCTCTGGACGTGACGATCCAGGCCCAGGTGCTGGAGCTGATGCGCGGCCTGCGCGAAAAGTTCAACACCGCCATGCTGATGATCACCCACGATCTGGGCATCGTGGCGGAAATCTGCGACAAGTGCGCCGTCATCTATGCCGGCGAGATCGTGGAATACGGCACGGTCGAACATATCTTCAACAATCCCAAGCACCCTTACACCCTGGCGCTGTTCGCCGCCCTCCCCAACCTGGAAGAGGACGTGGACCGTCTCCACTCCATCGAAGGTCTGATGGCCGACCCCATGGATCTGCCCAATCACTGCACCTTCTATGACCGCTGCCACATGCGCTGTGACAAGTGCAAGGATATCGACCCGAAGGCCATCGAGATCGAGCCCGGCCATATCGTGAAGTGCTGTCTCTTCACGGATGAGGACGTAAAGGAGGCGAAGGCATGAGCACGCTACTGGAAGTCAAGAACCTCAAAAAGTATTTCCCCGTCCCCAGCGGAACGCTTCATGCCGTTGATGACGTCACCTTCACCCTTGACCAGGGCGAAACGCTGGGCATCGTCGGTGAGTCCGGCTGCGGCAAATCCACCCTGGGCAAGACCATCCTGCGTCTGACCAATCCCACCTCCGGCGAGGTCATCTACAATGGCCGCAACATCGCCGCCATCTCCGACAAGGAGTTTGTGGCCCTGCGCCCGGAGCTGCAGATGATCTTCCAGGACCCCATGAGCTCTCTGAACCCGCGTATGAGCGTCAAGGAGCAGATCGAAGAGCCGCTTTTGATCTACAAGCGCTACCCCGACCGGGCCGAGCGCGAGAAAAAGGTGCTGGAGCTGATGGACACCGTCGGCCTGGCCCGCCGCTATGCGGATATGTACCCCCACGAGCTCGACGGCGGCCGCCGTCAGCGAATCGGCATCGCCCGCGGACTGTCCCTGGAGCCGAAGCTGATCGTCTGCGATGAGCCCGTCAGCGCGCTGGACGTGCTGATCCAGGCCCAGATCCTGAACCTGCTGATGGATCTGCAGCAGGAAAAGGGTCTGACCTACATGTTCATCACGCACGACCTGTCGGTCGTGAAGCACATTTCCAACAACATCTGCGTCATGTACCTGGGGCAGATCGTCGAAAAGTGCGAGACCAGCCGCCTGTTCAGCCACACGCTGCACCCCTACACCAAGGCCCTTCTGAGCGCGATCCCCGTCCCCTCGCTGAGCAAGAAGCGGGAGCGCATCATCCTCAAGGGCGAGCTCACCTCCCCCATCAACCCCAAGAACTGCTGCCGTTTCGCTCCCCGCTGCATCTACGCGACGGACGAGTGCTTCGGCACCGCGCCGGAGCTGAAGGACGTGGGCAACGGCCACATGGTAGCCTGCCACCGGGTCGCCGAGCTGAACGACCTCAGCGAAGTCTGATCCCAACCTATGAAAAAAGCCTGCGCCGGGTAAGGCGCAGGCTTTTTTCTTATTCAGGAGGCTGACCCAAGCTGTTGATCGCGCAGCTCGTTGCAATAGCGGTGCAGCTCCTTCGTCGTGTCGTCCGACTCCATGTTGAAGATCAGCACGCCGTTGGCGTCACGGACGAGGATGTAGGTCTTCAGCTTTGTCATGACATGGAGCTGATAGTCCCCGTACTCGTCGTTGTGATAGGTACCGCTCAGGGTGGTGCGGGTCTCATCCCCCTCCACCAGGGTGCCCTTGCGTTCCGCCAGAAAGTCCTTCAGATCGTCATGCAGCTCAATGCTGTCCGCCTCGGCATAGACAAAGGTGTGCGTCACGCCGTCCAGACCGGTGACGCCGAACTGTGTCTCCTCCAGCACGGGCTTCAGCCCGCCGAAGCTGTCGCCGAAGCCCAGAAAGTCTTTCGGCAGCCCCAGAAAATCCTTCGTCAGCAGGAATACGCCCACGATCACCAGGCAGATGATCACGTCGCGCCAGCCGAAAAACTTGCTCCGGCGCAGCTCCTGGTCCACGGATGTGACAGGTGCGCCGGGCTGCTCCTGCTCCGTTTTATCAAAAAATCCCATATCGTTTCATCCCATTTCGTTTCATTCAGCGGTCGCCGCCGTAGCCGAAGTTTTTCAGCAGCACGTCGCTGTCGCGCCAGTTCTCCTTGACCTTGACCCAGGTCTGCAAAAACACCTGGGTGCCCATGAAGCGCTCAATGTCCCGGCGGGCGGCTTCGCCGATCTTCTTCAGCATCGCGCCGTTTTTGCCGATGATGATGCCCTTGTGGCTGGCCTTTTCGCAGTAGATGGTCACGTCCAGGTCGATGATGCCGTTGTCCCGCTCGGAAAAGCGGGTGACCTCCACCGCCGTGCCGTGGGGGATCTCCTTGTCCAGGCAGCGCAATAGCTTTTCACGCACCAGCTCGGCGCAGACCTGGCGGTCGGGCTGGTCGGTGTCCATGTCCTCGGGAAACAGCGCCGGGCCGGGCTTGGCAAAGCGCTCCATTTCCTGCATCAGCGCCTCCGTGCCGTCCTTTTTCAGCGCCGAAATGGGCACCACCGCGTCAAAGCTGTGGGCCTCGGTGTACTTGGCGATGACCGCGAGAAGCTCGCTTTTCTCCACAGTGTCGATCTTATTGATCCCCAGCACGCAGGGCACGCCGCTTGCCTTGATGCGCTCGATGAGCGCGCGCTCCTGCTCGCCGATGTTGGCGATGGGCTCCACCAGCAGCAGCACCAGATCCACGTCCGGGATGCTCTCCTTCACCACGTTCACCATATAGTCGCCCAGCTTGGTGCGGGCTTTGTGAAAGCCCGGCGTATCCATCAGCACCAGCTGGCAGCCGTTGCGGTTCACGATGGCGGTGATGCGGTTGCGGGTGGTCTGCGGCTTGCTGGATACGATGGCGATCTTCTCCCCCACCAGGGCGTTGGTCAGCGTGGATTTGCCCACATTGGGCCGCCCGCAGATGGTGACAAGTGCGCATTTTTCTATCGTCATGGCGTTTTATCTCCTGCTTCCAGATTGGCCATAATGGCCTTCTCCCGCTCGCGCATGGCCCTTTTCCGGGGTCCCTCGTCCAGGTGGTCATAGCCCAGAAGGTGCAGCACGCTGTGCACGGTCAGATATTGCAGCTCATGGGCAAAGCCATGGCCGTATTCCTCCCCCTGGCGGGCGCAGCGCTCCAGATCCAGCACCATGTCCCCCAGCAAAATGCGTTGCGTCTCCGGGTCATATTCGCACTCCTCCGGCGCAAACGCCCCCTCTGTCAGCTCATTCAAGGGGAAGGACAGCACATCCGTGGGCGCGTCAATGCCCCGCTGGGCCAGGTTGATTGCGTGAATGCCCGCGTCATCGGTTAACATAATATTTATGGTGCAGTCGTCCCTGACGCCCTGCGCCTTCAGCGCGGCCTTCGCCGCACGGCGCACCAGCTTTGCCGACTCCGGGTAGCCGAGGCCGCGTTTTTCTCTGTAGACTTCGATCTGATGCACGTCGCTTTACTTCCTTCTGTAGGTTTTCCGCATCTGCGCGGCGGGCCGCGGCGTATCCGGCTTGTCCGCGTGTTTTTCGTATGCCTCGATGATCCGCTGCACGAGAACGTGGCGCACTACGTCCGCGCTGGTCAGGCGGCAGATGGCAATGTCCTCGATGCCCTGCAGTACCCGCATCGCCTCCTTCAGCCCGCTGGGCTTGTCCCCCGGCAGGTCGATCTGCGTCACGTCGCCGGTGATGACCATTTTTGAGCCGAAGCCCATGCGGGTGAGAAACATTTTCATCTGTTCCCGCGAGGTGTTCTGCGCCTCGTCCAGGATGATGAAGCTGTCGTCCAGCGTCCGGCCGCGCATATAGGCCAGGGGCGCGACCTCGATGTTGCCCCGCTCCAGATACTTGTTATAGGTCTCCGCGCCGAACATGTCGAACAGCGCATCATACAGCGGGCGGAGATAGGGGTCCACCTTGCTCTGCATGTCGCCGGGCAGAAAGCCCAGCCGCTCCCCCGCCTCAACGGCGGGGCGGGTCAGGATGATGCGGTTGACCTCCTTGGCGCGGAAGGCGGCCACGGCGGCGGCCACGGCCAGATAGGTCTTGCCCGTGCCCGCAGGGCCGATGCCCAGGGTGATGGTGTTGTGCCGGATGGCCTCGCAGTACTGCTTCTGCCCCAGGGTCTTGGCCTTCACCGGCTTGCCCTTGCTGGTGACGCACACCACGTCCTCTGCCAGGGTGCCGATCTCGCTCTCCTTGCCGCTGCGCACCAGACCCAGGATATAGCGCACGGACTGGCTGTCGATGCTCTCGCCCTTGGCGGCCAGGGACAGCAGGCCGTTGACGGCTTTCTCCGCCAGCAGGACGTTTTCCGCCTCGCCGCTCAGCCGCAGCTCGCTGTCCCGGTCCGTAATGGTGACGCCCAGGGCGTCCTCGATCAGGCGGACATTCTGGTCAAAGGAGCCGAACACGTTGATGATGTTCTCCACCCGGTCTACCGCAATGATGCGTTCTGTCATTTTCTCTGTTCCTTTGCAATGTTTTCGCTGCACCTGGCCTGCAGGCAGACGGTCACACGCCCATCGCGCACAGAGCAGCTGTAATGCTCGCTCTCCACTTCCCCGTCTGAAACGGCGCCGATCAGCCGCTGGTGCAAAAGCTGCTCCATCTCCCGGCGCAGCAGGAACAAATCCCGCTCCTGCGCCGTGAGCGTGCGCTGCACCTCCCGCTCGTACACCAGCGCCAGGGGAAAAGCAAAAAGCCCCGGAATCTTACATTCCCATATTGAAACGATTTTATCACAGTCATCGGGGCAAATGCTACTGTTTCCGTAAAAATTCACGCGATTTTTTCCGATCAGCAGCGCCCAGCGGCTGCCCGCAGTCGATTCGTCCCCTCGCACGGCGGCCTGCGCCGGGGCGACGGCGGTGAGCGTGTAGTAGGTCTCCGCCGTCACGCTGCCCGCGGCGTGCACGCTTCGCTGCCCGGAAAAGGCGCTGTCCGCCGTGCCGGAGATGAGCACATCCCCCGGCAGCACGGCTGAGCCCGGCTTCACCACGGCGGTGCCCGCCAGGGCCTGCACGTCCGTTACGAAGCCGATTCGCTCTGCCACCAGGTCCACAGATTCGTCGGCGTCAAAAAGCGGCGGCGCCGGGATGCGCTCGCGCACCACTACCTCCGCCCGGCTGCCGTAGATGTTCACCGTCGCCCACTGCAGCTCCGGCAGGCGCGTCAAAAGCTCGCTGCGCAGATTGTCGCTGGTCAGGTTCGGCCAAAAGGTGCCGAGGCCGACGCCGCAGTCGGAAAGCGCACTGCGCACCCGCCCGGCGGAGACGGTCTCGTTTCCCACCACGTCGATCTCCCAGATAAAAAGCTTGGTCCAGGCCAGCAGGCAGAGGCAGAGCAGCAAAAGCGCGGCGAGAAAGGCCCGCCGCCATAGCCGCCTGCCCAGCGCCTTCCCGCCCCGGGCTGCGCGCAGCGACAGCTCACACTGGCTGCGCAAGGCCGCACTGCGCGCCCGCTCCAGCGCCTTCAGCGGCAGCGACACGCAGATCGTCGTCTCATCCAGTGCCTGCACGGCGATAAGTGAGATCCCCTCCGCGGCGCAGCGGTTTAAAAACAGCGCCGGGTTTGCCCCGCGCACGACGCACTCCGCCGTGCCCGCCGTTTCGTTGAGCATCTGATAAGGGCTTTTCACCCGCCCTCCACCTCCACCGAACAAATGGTCCCCGTGATCCAGAGCTCCTCCCGCTCCATGCCGCGCAAAAGCAGATCGCTGCCCCGGATGCGCAGCCGCAGCTTCCCGCAGCCGATCTCCACTTCCTCGCTGCTGAACGACAGCAGGCAGCGCTGATTCTCGACCCGCACTTCCCGCCCGCCGGTCAGCGTGACGCGGGGCACGCCGGGCGCCAGATCCTCCGGCAGCGAGAAGCGCGCCGCCATGGATTCCATGATTCCGCTCAAAAGCGCATCACCTCTCAAAACCTTATGCCGCGCCGCGCAGATTTAGCCCCGGCGGCGCATAGAGTTTTCAAGAGGTGATCGTATGAAAGCGAAACTGCTGCCCGTTCTGTATCTCGCGCCGGTCCTGGCCGTCCTGGGGCTGCTGCTTTCTATGCCGTCGGAAGCGTCCGAGGGGGCCCGCAGCGGCCTTGCGCTGTGCGCAGGGGTGGTGGTGCCCTCGCTGCTGCCCTTTCTCATTCTCTCCGGGCTTGCTGCGGCGCTCGGCCTTCCGGAGCTGCTCTCCCGCGCCGGTGCCCCGCTGCTTGCGCGCCTCGGCATCCCGCCGGAGGCGGCAGCGCCGCTGCTGCTGGGGCTGACGGGCGGCTACCCCGTGGGGGCTTCCGCCCTGGCGCAGCTTGTGCGCGGCGGGCGCATGACGCCGGAGACGGCGGGCGACGCCCTGCCCTGGTGCAACAACACGGGGCCCGGCTTCATCGTGGGCTTTACCGGGGCGGCGGTGTTCGGCTCGGTGCAGGCGGGGATGATGCTCTATCTCTGCCATGCAGCGGCAGCATTTGCGCTGGCGTTTTGCGGGCGAAAGCGGCGAAAAGCGGGCGCTTTCCCGCTGGGAAACGCACCGGATCGCAGCCTCGCCGAAGCCCTGCCCGCCTGCATTCAGACCGCCGCGATCAGTATGCTGACCATCTGTGCCTATGTGGTGTTTTTCTCCGTGCTGACTGCGCTGCTGCGCTCCGCCGGCGTTCTCTCCGCCCTGGCGGCCGGTCTTTCCGCGCGCCTGGGGCTGGAGCTGCGCAGCGCCTATGCCCTTTTAAACGGGCTTTTGGAGCTCTCCGGCGGCATCGGCGCTCTGCGCGGCGCCGCGCCCACGCCTGGGAATGCCGCGCTCGCCGCCTTTCTGCTGGGCTTCGGCGGGTTGAGCGTCCACTGTCAGACGCTTTACGCCGTCTCCGGAACAAAAATCAAATGCGCCCGGCATTTTGCCGGACGCATTGTTCACGGGCTTTGCTCCGCCCTGCTGGCTTTCGGAGTGTTCTCTCTTCTCACGCCCCCGCAAATCTGAACACGATGCCCACCGCGGCGGAAAAGGCGATGAACACGATGGGGTGGAGCTTTTTTGTCTGCTTTACAAGGTTGGTCAGAACCCAGACCAGGGCAAAAAGCGCCAGGCCCCGCCAGTCGATGAGCGCACCGATGCCTCCGTCGGCTAACGCTTCCGTGTGCACAAGGCAAATGCGCAGCAGCGCCACCAGCGCCGCGGCGATCATGGCCACGGAGGCGGGGCGGATGCCATAGAACACCCGCTCTACATAGCGGTTGGAGCGAAAGGCCTTCAAAAAGGCGGAGACGATCAGAATGACGAAAAACGAGGGCAGCACCAACCCCAGCGTCGCCACGACGCCGCCGGGGATCCCCCCAACGGTATAGCCCACATAGGTCGCGGTGTTGACGCCGATGGGGCCGGGGGTGGATTCCCCCACGGCGATCATATCCGCCAGCATTTCCGGCGTGAACCAGCCGGTACGCTCCGCCATCTCGGACAGGAACGGCACCGTGGCCATCCCGCCGCCCACGGCGAACAGACCGGTCTTGAAAAACTCCCAGAACAGTTGAAGATACATCATTTCCGCGCCCCCCATGCCTTGACGGCGACGCCGGCGAGCGCCGCAGCCACCACGAAAATGACCGGGGAGAGCCCGGTAAAGACCGCGAGAGCCAGCACGGCCAGGAAGATCAGCGCGGTCGGCAGATCGACGACTGCCTTCTTCCACAGCTTCACCACCGCGTTGAGGATGAGGGCGCAGACGCACACCCGGATGCCCGCAAAGGCGTTGCGCACGATGGGGTAGGAGGCGAAGTTGCTCAGAAGCGCGGCGATGACCGTGATGATGACGAGGGACGGGAACACCACGCCCAGCGTGGCGGCGGCGGCGCAGAGCGGACCGCCCAGCTTCTGGCCGATGAAGGTGGCGGTGTTGACGGCGATGACGCCGGGGGTGCACTGACCGATGGCGTAATAGTCCGCCAGCTCCTCCTCCGTGGCCCAGCCGCGTGCGTCCACCACCTCGCGCTGGAGCATGGGCAGCATGGCGTAGCCGCCGCCGAAGGTCATCACGCCGATTTTGGCAAAGCTGACAAACAGCGCGCCGGCCAGCTTCAGATCCATACCTCTCCCCCCTCTTTCAATAAAAATCGCCGCCGAGAAACGGCGGCGATGATGCGCAGAATGATTACAGCAGGACCAGAATAAAGGTCAGCAGCACGAAGGCCAGCGCGACCCATTTGGTCCAGCGGGCAAACTTGGCATCCCAGGTCTTGGACTTTGCCTTAAGGGAATAGCTTTCAGAGCTGCCGCTGATCGCGCCGGACAGGCCGGAGCTCTTGCCGGACTGGAGCATGATGATGACGATCAAAAACAGACCGCAGAGCATCTGAACAATCATAAGAGCCAGTTTCATTGCGAATTCTTCCTTTCCGATATACCACGGCGCACGCGCCGAGCTTCATACGCAGTTACTTGAGTATGATAGCACAAGCATCCGGGGTTTGCAAGAGTTTTTTCGCTTTTCCCGCGAGTTTTCTGCGTCTTCAGCCGATTTTCCCCATCCAGAGCAGAACCGTCAGCACAATGCCGCCCACCATCACCAGAAAGCCGATCAGTTTCAGCAGCACGCGCATGCCGCCGACGGCGGTATTGGACACCATGCGAAACAGCAGCAGCCCTGCCAGCGCAAGGCAGATGGCGGGGGCGATGAACATTTTGGCATTCCAGTTCATAGAGCAGTGATTCCTCCGATCAGAAATTCTCCGTGCCGCGCTTGCAGCCCCAGAAGAACAGCGCCACGGTGCCGGGGCCGGTGTGGCTGCCGATGAGGTTGCCGATGTCGTTGATGAGCACTTTGCCATTGAGTTTCGGGAAGGTGGACTCCACCAGCGCGGCGACGTCTTTGGCGTCCTGCTCGCAGGCGGACATGCTGATGTAGCACTTTCCGTCATAGTCCTTGCCGCCGGCGGCATATTGCAGCATGCGCTTGACGATGACTTCCTTGACCTTTTTCTTGGTGCGGATCTTCTCCATGGGGATCAGATGGCCCTGCTCGTCCATGTGCAGCAGCGGGCAGATGTTCAGCACGCCGGCGACAAAGCCTGCCGTCTTGCTGACGCGGCCGCCGCGGATGTAGAACTTCAGATCCGTGGAGAAGAACCAGTGGTGCATCTCCAGCTTGTGCTCCTCCAGCCAGGCGGCCAGCTCGTCAATGCCCATGCCCGCGTCGCGCAGGTCGGCGGCCTTATCCATGATAAGGCCGTAGCCGGAAGAGGCGCCGAGGGAGTCGATGACATAGATCTTCCGGTCCGGATACTGCTCGCGCAGCATCTGTGCGGCGCTGGCGGCGGAGTTGACGGAGCCGGACAGTCCGCCGGACAGGGAGACGTGCAGAATGTCCTTCCCCTGCTTCAGAAATTCGCTGAAGTATTCGAGATACTCATTCAGATTGACCTGGCTGGTCTTGGTCGTGGCGCCTTCGTCCATGGCCTTGTAGAAATCCGGGAAGGAGATCGTCTGGCCCAGATCGTCCGGGTAGGATACGCCGTCCAGCTCATAGTGGAAGCAGATGTAGCGGATGTCCCGGCGGTCAAAATGCTCTTTTTTGAGGTCGGCAGGCGAGCAGCAGCTCAGAATATAATCAGACATGGTAGTTCCTCCCTGGTATTATAAAGTATTTTTCATGACGTGTAAAGTTTTTACTTGACAAAGAACCGTTCAGCGGCTATAATCGCAGCAATGAATTAAACTGAGAAAGCAGAAACGGAGTTTATCATGAATCGTTTCATCGCTGCCGCAAAGTTTTGGTTTTTCTTTTGCTTTACCGGGTTTTCCGGTAAGGTCGATTTGCGGTGCAGCGAAGGATAAAGCGAGCGAGATTTAAAATCCATTCGATGCGGCACAGATTGACCTCTGTGCCGTTTCTTTTTTTGCAAAGGGGGTGACAGTGTTCAACGACGCAGATCGCGGACCCGTAAGAGCAGGCAGACAGACAGAAAATGCAAAGGAGCAAAGCATGAGCAATTACTACCAAAAGGAAATCGAAACCG
>SVKR01000096.1 GCA_015068365.1 Oscillospiraceae bacterium | reverse complement strand
TTCATCGAGGAAATCGGCACCTATGATCCCACTGCCGCCCCGTCCGCCGTCAAGGTGGATCTCGAGCGTGCCAAGTACTGGATCGCCAACGGCGCACAGCCCACCGACACCGTCAAGGCTCTGCTGAAAAAGGCGGAGGCGTAAGGAGAACAACCCGAAATGAAAGAACTGCTGACCTATCTGATACAGAACCTCGTGGATCATCCCGACGAGGTTTCTGTGACCGAGCGCGCTTCCGGCAGCGAGACGGTGTTTGAAGTCCGTGTCGCGGACGGGGATATGGGCAAGGTCATCGGCCGACAGGGCAGGATCATCAAGGAAGTTCGTGTCCTGATGAAGGCCGTTGCCCAGCGAAAGGGCAAAAAGGTTTCCGTCGAGGTGCTCGACTGAGCACGGCGCAAAAAGCCTCCGCAGCGTCTGCGGGGGCTTTTTGAAAATCGGAGGAGAAAATATGGAACGATCGAAATTTCTGGAGGCGGGGGAGATCGTCAGCACCCACGGCGTCCGGGGCGAGGTCAAGATTTTGCCCTGGACCGACAGCGCGGACTTCCTGCGCCGCTTCAAAACCTTATATATCAACGAAAAGGCCTATCCCGTCAAGTCCAGCTTTGTCCACAAGGGCTGCGTCATCGCCCTGCTGGAGGGCGTGGAGGACGTGAACGCCGCCATGACGCTGAAGGGCCGCACGGTCTGCTTCGCCCGCGCCGACGCGCATTTGCCGGAGGGGCACTTTTTCCTCGCGGACATCATGGGCGCCGCCGTGGTCACTGAGAGCGGATCGCCGGTGGGGGAGCTGGTCGACATCATCCAGAACCCCACGCAGAACGTCTATGTCGTCAAGGGGGAGCGGGAGCATCTGATCCCCGCCGTCCCGGAGTTTATCCTGCGCACCGACGTGGAAAACCGCGTCATCACCGTGCGCCTGATTGAGGGCATGTGATGAAGATCGACATTCTCACCCTGTTTCCCGACAATATGAACGCCTTTCTGCATGAGAGCATACTGGGCCGTGCCGCGAAGAAGGGCGTGGTGGACATCCGCTGCGTCCAGATCCGCGACTTCACCGAAAACCGGCAGAACCAGGTGGACGATTACCCCTACGGCGGGGGCTGGGGCTGCGTGATGATGGCCCAGCCGCTGGCCGACTGCGTCAGAAGCGTCGTGGAGCAGCCGAAGCCGCCGCGCACCCGCGTGATCTATCTCTCCCCCCAGGGGGAGACCTTTACCCAGGACACGGCCCGGCGCCTGGCGGCGGACTATGACCATCTTGTGCTGGTCTGCGGCCACTATGAGGGCGTGGATGAGCGCTTCCTCGACGCGTGCGTGGATGAGGAGATCTCGCTGGGCGACTTTGTGCTGACCGGCGGGGAGCTGGCCGCCATGGCGGTGACGGACGCGGTGTGCCGCCTGGTGCCCGGCGTGCTGTCCGACGCGGCGTGCTACACCGGCGAAAGCCACTGGGCCGGGCTGCTGGAGTATCCACAGTACACCCGCCCCGACGTCTGGGAGGGCAGGGAAGTGCCCGCCGTGCTGCGCGGCGGCAACCAGGCGGAGATCGACCGCTGGCGGCGCAAGCAGATGCTGCTGCGCACCGCCGCCCGCCGCCCGGACATGATGGCCAGCTTCGTCCCCGACGAGAGCGACGCAAAGCTCCTCGCGGAGATCGAGCGGGACAAGACCCGCCTGCAGCTCACCGGTCCCGTGGCCTGCCGCCCCGGCCGGGAGGAAGACGTTGAACAAATTATGTTAACCATTCGCCAGGCGAAGAACTATCTGAAAAAGCACCGCGTGGACCAGTGGCAGGGAGATTATCCCGATGAATCCCTCATTCGGGGGGACATTCAGCGGGGGGAATGCTATGTGATGACCTACTGCGACCGGGTTGCCGGATTTTTTATGTTAACCGATACGCCGGAGCCCTGCTACGATGCGCTGACCGACGGAAAGTGGCGCAGCGCCGGCCCATACTGCACGCTGCACCGCTCTGCCGTCGGCGCGGAATACCGGGGCAGCGCCATGGCGGAAAAGCTGATGGCCGCGGTGGAGGCTCTGGCCCGGGAAAAGGGGGCCGCGGCCCTGCGGGCGGACACCCACCGCCACAATGAGCCCATGAAGGCCCTGCTGCGCCGCAGCGGCTATGTTTACCGGGGCAACGTCCTCGTCGATTCCGAGCCCGGGCACGACCCGGCGCGCCAGGCCTTTGAAAAGCTGCTGAAGTGATATGGACAAGCTGACGGATTACAACTACATCAAGGCGCTTCTGGACCGCCACGGCTTCCGCTTCTCGAAGACGCTGGGGCAGAATTTCCTCTGCGCGGCCTGGGTGCCGGAGCGCATCGCGGACGAGGCGGCCCTGGACGGGGAGACCGGCGTGCTGGAGGTCGGTCCCGGCGTGGGCTGCCTGACCGTGCAGCTTTCCCGGCGGGCAAAAAAGGTCGTCTCGCTGGAGCTTGACCGGGCGCTGCAGCCCGTTCTTGCCGAGACGCTGACCGGCTGCGAGAATGTGGTCGTCCGCTTTGCCGACGTGATGAAGACGGACCTTTCCGCCCTGGCGGCGGAGGCCTTTGCCGACTGCGCCCACTGCGCGGTCTGCGCCAATCTGCCCTATCAGATCACCACCCCGGTGCTGACGGCCTTTGCCGAGGCGGCGTGCTTTGAGCGCGTCACGGTGATGATCCAGCGGGAGGTGGCCCGGCGCATCTGCGCCGCGGAGAACACCGCCGACTACGGCGCCTTCACGGTGCTGATGCAGTGGCATTTTGAAACGGAGGCGCTGTTTGACGTGCCGCCCGGCTGCTTCATCCCCGCCCCGAAGGTGACCAGCAGCGTCGTGCGCCTTCAGCGGCGGGCAGCGCCGCCGGTGCAGGTGAAAAGCGAAGCACGCTTTTTCGCCGTCGTGCGCGCGGCATTCAACCAGCGGCGCAAGACCCTCTGCAATGCGCTCAGCGCCGGGCTCGGTCTTCCGAAGGAGACCGTTGCCGCTGCCATCGCCGCTGCCGGCCTGCCCGCGACCGTCCGGGGCGAGGCGCTGTCCATCGCACAGTTCGCCGCCCTCAGCGATCTTTTCTGCGAAAATGATTGACCTTGCCGTTACTTTGGAATAAAATACACGGGTAAAACTGTTATCCGCGAATGGAGGAACGACCATGGCATTGACCGATAACAAATTCATCACCGGCTGGGTGGAGGAGCAGGCAAAGCTCTGCCAGCCGGATTCCATCGTCTGGATCGACGGCAGCGAATCGCAGCTTGACGCCCTGCGTGCCGAGGCCTTCGCCACCGGCGAGCTCATTAAGCTCAATGAGGAGCTTCTGCCCGGCTGCGTCTACCACCGCAGCGCGCTGAACGACGTGGCCCGCGTGGAAGCCCGCACCTTCATCTGCTGCGAAAAGAAGGAGGACGCCGGACCCACCAACAACTGGATGGACCCGAAGGAAATGCGCGCGCTGCTGCGCGGCATCTATGACGGCTGCATGCGCGGGCGCACCATGTATGTCATCCCCTATGCCATGGGCATCGTCGGCTCGCCCTTTGCCAAATACGGCATCGAGCTGACCGACAGCATCTATGTGGTGGTCTCCATGGCTATCATGACCCGCGTGGGCACCAATGTGTACGACGCCATCCAGGGCGACGATTACATCAAGGGCCTGCACTCCAAGGCCGATCTGGACGAGGAGAAGCGCTACATCGTCCACTTCCCGCAGGACAACACCATCATGTCCGTCAACTCCGGCTACGGCGGCAACGTGCTGCTGGGCAAAAAGTGCTTCGCGCTGCGCATCGCCTCCTGCCTTGGCCGGGACGAGGGCTGGCTGGCCGAGCACATGCTCATCCTGGGCGTGGAGAACCCCCAGGGCGAGGTGCGTTATGTCTGCGGCGCCTTCCCCTCCGCCTGCGGCAAGACCAACCTGGCCATGCTCATCCCACCGGAGGCCTATCGCGAAAAGGGATGGAAGTGCTGGTGCGTGGGCGACGACATCGCCTGGCTGCGCCCCGGCCCGGACGGGCGGCTGTGGGCCGTCAACCCGGAAAACGGCTTCTTCGGCGTCGCCCCCGGCACCAGCGAGAAGACCAACCCCAACGCCCTGCACTCCACGATGAAAAATTCCATCTTCACCAACGTGGTGCTCAAGCCGGACGGCACCGTCTGGTGGGAGGGCCTTGACAAGAACCCGCCCCACGGCGCGCTGAACTGGAAGGGCCAGCCCTGGGATCCCGAAAGCGGCGAGCCCGGCGCCCACCCCAACAGCCGCTTCACCGCCCCGGCCAAGAACTGCCCGTGCATCAGCAAGGAGTTCGATAACCCCGCCGGCGTGCCCATCTCCGCCATCGTGTTCGGCGGCCGCCGCGCCAAGACCGCGCCGCTGGTCTATCAGTCCCGCGACTGGACCCATGGCGTGTTCGTCGGCTCCATCATGGCCTCGGAGAAGACCGCCGCGGCTGAGGGCAAGGTCGGCGAGACCCGCCGTGACCCCATGGCCATGCTGCCCTTCTGCGGCTATCACATGGCCGACTACTGGCAGCACTGGCTGGATATGGAGCAGAAGATCACCAAGCCGCCGGTCATCTGTAATGTCAACTGGTTCCGCACCGATGACGCCGGCCACTTCATCTGGCCCGGCTTCGGCGACAACCTTCGCGTCATCGAGTGGGTGCTCAAGCGCGCCTTCGGCGAGGCGGACGCTGTCGAGACCCCCATCGGCTATGTGCCCAAGTGCGAGGACATCAACCTGGAGGGCTCCGGCGTGGACGAAGCGACGCTGCGCGACCTGCTCTCCGTCGATCCCGCCCTGTGGAAGCAGGAGGTGGCGGGCATCCGCGAGTTCTACGCCAAATTCGGCGACAAGCTGCCGAAGCAGCTCCGCGAGGAGCTGGACGCGCTGGAAGCGCGGCTGTAATCATCCGATCCTGCCCCGGCGCCCCGTCGGAAAACAGGGCGCCGGGCAGGGAGAAGAAAAGAAGAAAAAAAGCAAAAATATGTGTTGACATTTTCCTCTGCCGATGCTATTATTATCAAGCGTTCCAGATGCGCGAGTGGTGGAATTGGTAGACTCGCTGGCTTCAGGTGCCAGTGCTCATTCCGGGCGTGCGGGTTCGACTCCCGCCTCGCGCACCAAAAAGAGACAGGCTTTCGTCTGTCTCTTTTTTTCGTTGGTATCGGTTATTCTTCGGGGCGTTCCTGCGCGCAGGCAAGCCCCAGCACCAGCCAGAAAAGCGGCTGCGAAAGGCAGAGCCCAAGCCCGAACAGGGCGTGGACGCACTCGCAGAGCAGTCCCGGGACGATCGCGGCGACCATCGGATGCGATAAGCGCCGCGCGATCCTCTGTCCGGCAGCGAAAAGCCGTGCAAGCAGCGCGGCCAGGCCCAGAAATCCGGTGTTCACCAGCGCCGCCAGATAGACATTGTGGGCATTGTCAGCGTAGCTGGAAAGCGTCCGCCCGGTCTCGGGGACAAAGCGGGTGAACTGCACGTCAAGCTGCGCTGCCAGCATCCCCGGCCCCCAGCCCAGCAGCGGACGGCGGCGCACAAGCGCCCAGCAGGCCCGCCAGATGCGGATGCGGCTGGAGCCGAAGCTGTCCTCCGCCTGGCCGTGCAGCAGCCGGTTCAGCTCATATACCGTGCCGCTGCTGCCGGTGTAGCTCAGCACATAGATAAGCCCGCACAGCGCGCAGATTCCGGCAAGGATGGCGAAAGCGCGGCGCAGCATCCGTGGCGTGGGCCGGAACTCCGGCGGCAGAGGAAGGACGGACAGCCCCGCGCAAACCGCAGCTGCCAGTACGAGACAGCCCACAGAAGGCAGAAACGCAAAGTGCAGCGGGGTACCGGGACCCGGCTTCCAGGCGCGGGAAAGCGCCGCTGCGGCGCACAAAACCGCCGCAAATCGCAGGGCGCGGCGCACGCGCTCCATCGTGCTCAAAAGCAAAAGCGCCCCGGCAACGATCGCGCACAGCAGCGCCAGATACGCCCCGTCGCCCCCGGCCTTGAGCAACACCGGCACGGCCAGGGCAGGGGGCAGCAGAAACTCCCGCCGCCCCAGCACGACATAGACCCCGGCGAAGACCGGCAGTGCCAGACACAGCACCGCGTCCAGTATGTTCGTGTTGCCGATGGTGCCCAGATAGACGCCGGAATAGTGGACGCCGTGGTCGAAAAAGGTCCAGCCGTGGGGGTAGAGCCCCAGCGGGTTTCCGCCGCCGAGCTGCCAGAGCGCCAGCGACAGGCATAGGCTGACGGACAGGGCCAGCGCGCGCAGATGCAGCAGCTTTGGCCGGGAAAACGCGGCGACGCCGGCAAAAATGAGGGCATAAACCAGCTCGGTCAAAAGCCCGTCATAGCGCCCGGCCCCCAGAAAGGAGCGCCCCGGATCGTCGCACAGCAGCCAGGAGAGCAGCGCAATGCCCGCCCCGGCTGCGATGACGGGCCACAGCGGAGCGCGCGCGACCTTCGGCAGACGGTGCGCGATCGCCAGCGCAGCCAGCGCCGGCAGCCACAGTCCGGTGGCGGAGAGCAGGAAGACAAATTTGGAAAACGTGACCGCGCCGTAGCCCGAAAAGCCGAAAAAGAGTGGAAAAACCAGCAGCATCGTGATAAGGTAGACGTCGGTGACGCGCTCCGCTGTGCACTTTTGCATGGTGTTTCCTCCTCTCCGCTTCGGGTGAGGCCATTATACAATGCCGCGCGGGGAAAGTAAAGGAATGCGCCGCCCCGCGCAAAAACGCCATACGAACCAGGAAATACGGTGAAGAATATGTACTTTGATACCCACGCCCATTATGACGATGAAAAGTTTGACCCCGACCGCGACGCCGTGCTCGCCGCGCTGCCCGGCGCGGGGGTGTCGCTGGTGCTGAATCCCGGCTGCGACGTGGCCTCCTCCCGCGCAGCCTTCGCGCTGGCGCAGCGGTATGCCCATGTCTATGCCGCGGTGGGATTGCACCCGGAAAACTGCGCCGGGGCGGACGATGCCGACTTTGCCGCCATCGAGACCCTGGCCCGGCAGGAGAAGGTGGTGGCCATCGGGGAGATCGGACTGGACTATTACTGGGAGGAAAACCCGCCGCGGGGTTTTCAGATGGAGGTGTTCCGCCGACAGCTGCGCATGGCACTGGCGCTGGACCTTCCCGTCATCATCCACGACCGGGACGCCCACGGCGACTGCCTGGCCGCGGTCTCGGAATTCCCCGGGCTGCGGGGCGTGTTCCACTGCTACTCCGGCTCGCCGGAGATGGCGGAGGAGCTGCTGCGCCGGGGCTGGTACCTGGGCTTTGACGGGCCTGTGACCTACAAAAATGCCCGGCGGGCGCCGGAGGTCATCGCCCTTTGCCCTCCGGAGCGGATGCTTCTGGAGACGGACAGCCCCTACCTCTCACCGGTGCCCCACCGGGGGGAGCGCAACGACAGCCGCAACCTGCCCTTCATCGCGCAGAAGATCGCCGAGCTGAAGCACATCACCGCCGAGGAAGTGGCGGAGCGGTGCACAGAAAACGGCAAGCGGCTTTTCGGGATCAAATAAAAATCACAATCCCCTCCGGCGCGGCCGGAGGGGATTGTGGCAGTCTGTCAAAGAACTATACTGCAGTGTATCAATCACTGAGCAGCAGGGGAGTCCGAGGGGTAGCGAAGCGGCGCCTCGGGAGTGAATGATGTGCCGGGGGCACATCAGAGCCGAGGCGTGACCGAGCCGCAGCGAGACAGGCCCCATCGGGTTGAATCAATG
>SVKR01000095.1 GCA_015068365.1 Oscillospiraceae bacterium | reverse complement strand
CGTAAGAGAATACCACATTGGCATAGGTGGAGAACACCAGCGGGATGGAAACCTTAGAGCGCAGAACCTTTACAAAATCGAAAATCTTGTCGGTGGTGACCCCGGCTTCCAGCGCCCGGATATTGGCTTCCTGGATGGTGGCATCCACAGCGGTGGGATCGGAGAAGGGAATGTTCAGTTCGATGATGTCAGCGCCGTTTTCCGCAGCGGCCAAAACAGCCTTTTCAGTGGTGGCAAGATCCGGATCACCGCAGGTGATGAAGCCGATGTAAGCCTTGCCGTTTTCAAATGCATTTTGGAACTTATTCATGGATATCCTCCCCTCTGTAGCGTGCGATGGCGGCGCAGTCCTTGTCGCCGCGGCCGGATACGGTAATGACCATGATCTGATTCTTATTCATGGTGGGTGCCAGCTTCATGGCGTGGGCGATGGCATGGGAGGACTCGATGGCAGGGATAATACCCTCGGTCCGTGCCAGATATTCAAAGGCTTCCACAGCCTCATCGTCGGTGACGGGCACATACTGGGCACGGCCCATATCATGCAGGTTTGCGTGCTCCGGGCCGATGCCGGGATAGTCCAGACCTGCGGAGATGGAGTAAACGGGGGCGATCTGGCCGAATTCATCCTGGCAGAAGTAGGACTTCATGCCGTGGAAGATGCCCACCTTGCCAGTGGCGACGGTGGCGGCGGTCTCAAAGGTGTCGATGCCCCGGCCTGCGGCCTCGCAGCCGATGAGGCGCACGCTCTCATCTTCAATGAAATGATAGAATGCGCCGATGGCGTTGCTCCCACCGCCGACACAGGCCAGCACTGCGTCGGGCAGCCGCCCCTCGGCTTCCAGCATCTGCTGCCTGATCTCCCGGGAGATGACCGACTGGAAATCCCGCACGATGGTCGGGAACGGGTGCGGCCCCATGACGGAGCCCAGCACGTAATGTGTGTCGTCGATGCGGTTCGTCCACTCCCGGAAGGTTTCACTGACCGCGTCCTTGAGCGTCCCTGTCCCCGTGGAGACCGGGCGCACCTCCGCGCCCAGAAGCTTCATGCGGTAGACGTTCAGCGCCTGGCGCACCGTGTCCTCCACGCCCATATACACCACGCACTCCATGCCCATGAGGGCGGCGGCGGTGGCGGTGGCCACGCCGTGCTGGCCCGCGCCGGTCTCCGCGATGACGCGGGTCTTGCCCATGCGCTTTGCCAGCAGCACCTGGCCGAGAACGTTGTTCAGCTTATGAGAGCCGGTGTGGTTCAGATCCTCCCGCTTGAGATAGACCTTCGCTCCGCCCAGATCCTCCGTCATGCGGCGGGCGTAGTAAAGGCGGCTCGGCCGTCCCGCGTATTCGCAGAGCAGCTCTGTCAGCTCGCGGTTAAAATCCGGGTCGTCCTTATAGCGGAGATAGGCCTCCTCCAGCTCGATGACCGCGTTCATCAGCGTTTCGGGGATGTACTGTCCCCCGTGGATGCCAAAGCGTCCCTTGCTCATTGAGAAATCACATCCTTTTATGCTTCCCGTGCCGCGCGTACTGCGGCAATGATTTTGTCCCTGTCTTTTACCCTGTCCGTTTCCACGCCGGAGGAGATGTCCACCAACGCAGGGTGCATCGCGTCGATCGCCGCCGGGATGCTCTCCGGCGTCAGGCCGCCCGCCAGCAGGAACGGGCGGTCAAAGCCCTCTGCCAGCGACCAGTCGAAGCGCGCGCCGGTGCCGCAGCCGCTGTCCAGCAGAACCTCATCGGCGCTGCTTTGCGCTGCCGCGTCCAGATCGGCGGCGGCGCGGATTTTGAACGCCTTCCAGATCGCCAGGGGCGTCATCCGGCGCAGCTCGGCGATGTAGGCTTCGTCCTCATGGCCGTGGAGCTGCACAACGTCGAGCCCGACGGCCTCCGCCGCGGCGGCGAGGGCTTCCGCCGGCTGATCCACGAACACGCCCACCGCGCGAATCCCGGGCGCGAGGCGTTTTCGCAGCGCGGCGGCCGCGGCCGGGGTGAGGCTGCGGTGGCTCTGCGGGAAATTGAGGACAAAGCCGGCGTAGTCCGGCCCCGCCTCGTTCACATAGTCGATATCGCACGGCCGGTTCAGCCCGCAGATCTTGATCTTCGTCATGCCGTCGCCTCCCGCATGGCGCCCAGCGCCGCACCCTTGTCCGGCGCGCGCATCAGCGCCTCGCCCATCAGGATCGCGTCTGCCCCGATGGCCTTCATCGCGGCGGCGTTTTCCGGCGTTTTCACGCCGCTTTCCGCCACATAAAGGCACTTCGGCGGGATCAGCTCGCGCAAGCGCGCGGCATTGCCGAGGTCCACGGAAAAATCCCGGAGGTTCCGGTTGTTGACGCCGATCATCCGCGCCCCCGCGGCGACGGCGGACGCGATCTCCTGCGCGTCGTGCGCCTCCGTGAGCGCCGCGAGGCCCAGATCCTCGCAGACGCCGAGGAAGCGGGCCAGCGTCGCCGTGTCCAGCAGCGCGCAGATCAGCAGCGCGCAGTCCGCGCCCATCACCTTTGCCTGATAAAGCTGGTATTCATCCACTACAAAGTCTTTGCGGAGCATCGGCGTCGCGATGGCGGAGCGAATGTCCCGGAAAATGCCGTCCGAGCCGAGGAACCACTTCGGCTCCGTCAGGCAGGAAACGCAGTCCGCTCCGGCGGACTCATACGCCCTTGCGATGGAGAGATAGTCGAACACGGGATCGATGACGCCCTTTGAGGGCGAGGCCTTCTTCACCTCGCAGATGAAGCTCATGCCGGGCTTCCCCACGGCGTCATAGAAGGCCTTGCCGTTTGCCTTGCCTCCCGCGGCGGCCATGGCCCGCATCGCCTCCGCGCCGACGGTCTCCCTGTCCTTCGCCACGCGTGCGCGGGCGTAGTCGGCGATGGTGTCCAGAATGGTGCTCATGCGTTGGACGCCTCGCGGAACTGCCCGACTTTTTCAAGCGCCGCGCCGGAGTCGATGAGCTCGCCCGCGAGCTTGACGCCCTCGGCCATCGACGGCGCTTTGTCCGCGATATAAAGCCCCGCGCCCGCGTTTAGAAGGACGATGGAGCGCTTCGTGCCCCGTTCCTTTCCGGAGAGGATGTCCAGCGTGATGTTCGCGTTCTCCTCCGGCGTGCCGCCCACGATCTCGCTTTTCAGCCCCAGCGGCAGGCCGAAGCTCTCCGGGCGGATCTCATAGGTGCGGTAATCCCCGTCGCGGAACTCGCAGACCTCCGTGGGAGCGCTGGCGGAGATCTCGTCCAGGCCGTCCCAGCCGTGGACCACCATGCCCCGGGTGGTGCCGAGGCTGGTCAGCACCTTCGCCAGGGGCTCCACCAGCAGCGGGTCGTAGACGCCAAGCAGCTCCATCTTCGGCTTTGCGGGGTTCGTGATGGGGCCGAGGATGTTGAACACCGTGCGGATGCCCAGCTCCTTTCGGATGGAGCCCACATATTTCATGGAGCTGTGGTACTTCTGCGCAAACATGAAGCAGGCGCCTACCTCCTCCAGCAGCTTTTTGCACATCTCCGGGTCCTGCTGGATGTTGATGCCCAGCGCCTCCAGGCAGTCGGCGGTGCCGGACCAGGACGACGCGGCGCGGTTGCCGTGCTTTGCCACCTTGACGCCGCCCGCCGCCAGGACAAACAGGCTGGTGGTGGAGATGTTGAAGCTCCTGGAGTGGTCGCCGCCGGTGCCCACGATCTCCAGCGTGTCCATCCCGGTCTCCACCGGGGTCGCATGGGCGCGCATGGCCGCGGCGCAGCCGGAGATCTCGTCGATGGTCTCGGCGCGGGTGCTCTTGGTGGAGAGCGCGGCCAGAAACGCCGCGTTCTGCGTGGCGGTGGTCTGGCCGGACATGACCTCGTTCATGACGGCGTAGGCCTCGTCAAAGGTAAGGTCCTGCTTACTGACGATCTTGACAATGGCTTCCTGTATCATACTGTTACCTCCAGAAAATTTTTGATGATGGCCATCCCGTCCGGGGTGAGGATGGATTCGGGATGAAACTGCAGGCCAAATACGGGATAGTTCGTATGCTGCACCGCCATGACCTCCCCGTCCGCGGTGCGCGCCGTGACGCGCAGTGTGTCCGGCATCGTGGCCGGGTCGGCGGCCAGGGAGTGATAGCGGGCCACGGGGATCGTCTCCGGCAGACCACGGAACAGCGGGCAGGCCCGGTCCAGCACGGCATCCGACTGCTTGCCGTGCATGAGCTGCCTGGCGTAGGTGACCGTCGCACCGCAGACCTCGCAGATCGCCTGATGGCCGAGGCAGACACCCAAAATCGGGACAACCCCCGCCAGCGTCCGGACGACGTCCTCGCACACGCCCGCGTCGGCGGGGCGGCCGGGGCCGGGGGAGAGGATGATGCGCGCCGGCGCGAGGGCCCGGATCTCCTCCGCGGTCATCGCGTCGTTTCGTACAACGCGGATGTCGGGATCCAACGTCCCGACGAGCTGGTAGAGGTTATAGGAAAAGCTGTCGTAGTTGTCGATGAGAAGCGTCATGTCCTGTCAAGCCCTCCTTCCGATTCGCGTACCGCGTTCAGCACAGCCGCAGCCTTGTTGATGCTCTCCTGAAATTCGCTTTCCGGCACGCTGTCCGCCACGATGCCCGCGCCGGCGCGGATAAAGACCTTGCCGTTTTTCTTGTATGCCAGCCGGATGGCGATGCAGGTGTCCATATTCCCGGCAAAGTCGATGTAGCCGATGGCGCCGCCGTAGATGCCCCGCTTGTTGCCCTCCAGCTCGCGGATGATCTCGCAGGCGCGGATCTTCGGCGCGCCGGAGAGGGTCCCGGCGGGCAGGACGCTCTCGATGGCGTCCACGGCGTCCTTGTCTTCCCGGATCTCGCCGCGCACTGTGGAGCCGATGTGCATGACGTGGGAGTAGCGCTCCACGGACATATACTTCTCCACGCTCACGCTGCCGAATTTGGCTAGCCGCCCGATGTCGTTGCGCCCTAAGTCGACAAGCATATTGTGCTCGGCAAGCTCCTTGGGGTCGGCAAGCAGACTGGCCTCCAGCGCCTTGTCCTCCGCCTCGGTCCTGCCCCGGGGCCGCGTCCCGGCCAGGGGAAAGGTGTGCAGCACGCCGTTTTCCAGCTTGACCAGGGTCTCCGGGGACGAGCCCGCGATCTCCAGGGCATCGCTGGAGATGTAGAACATATACGGCGAGGGGTTGCGCGTGCGCAGCAGACGGTAGGTGTCCAGCAGACTGCCCTCCGCCTCCGCCGTCAGACGGTTGGAGACCACCACCTGGAAGATGTCGCCCTCGTAGATATAGTGCCGGGCCTTCTCCACCATGGCGCAGTAGCGCGCGCTGTCGAACAGCGGGACGAAGTCGCTTTTCAGGCGCAGCGGAGGGTTCTCCGCCGGTGCGCCGTGCCGGATGATGGCTTCCATGGTGTCCAGCTCCAGGCAGGCCGCCCGGTAGTTCTCCTCCAGCGCATCCGTGCGGATGTTCACGATCATCGTGACCGTCTGGCGGAAATTGTCGAAGGCGATCAGCTTGTCGAAGAGCATCAGGTCAATGTCGTTGAACTGCTCTTCGTCCGGCGCGTCCAGGTCCAGCGTCGGCTCGGCATATCGGATCGAGTCATAGGCGAAATAGCCCATCAATCCGCCGGTGAAGGGCGGAAGGTCCGGCAGGCGCGGGCTCGTGTTCTCCGCCAGGATCTGCCGGATCAGTTCCGCAGGGCGGGCATTCGGAATCGTGACGTCGGTGCCGGAGCGGAGGTGCGCCGTGCCGTCCAGGCAGGTGAACTCCAGCTTTGGGTCATAGCCGAGGAAGGTATAGCGTCCCCATCGGCTGGAGTCCTCCAGGCTCTCCAGAATGAAGCAGTGGCGGCTGACGGCCTTCAGCGCCCGCAGCACCTCCACCGGCGTCCGGCAGTCCGAGAGGATCGTCCGGCTGATCGGAACAGCGCGATAGTCCCGTTCATACTGCCGCGCCTCGTCCAGCGCGGGATAGGTCTTGTCGTTCATTTTTCATCCTTCCTTCCGAATAAAAAAACGTCCTTGATCTGCAAAAGCAGATCAAGGACGAAATCAGTGATTCCGCGGTGCCACCTTGATTTCGCGGCGGTGAGGCCGCGCACTTGACAGGATACCATCATATCCCCGGCAACTGACGTATGCCCGCACGTCGCAGCTTATTGACTGCGCCCTCCGTGGCCCATTATGACGATCCGTCTGCTGCGGCCTCTCAGCTCCGGCCTGCTCTCTGGAAGCGCGTATATCGTCTTTACTCCCACATCATCGGTTTCTTCGCGTTTTTAAATTTTGACTGATTATACACCAGCGCGTTGAATTGTCAATAGTTTTTTGCGGATTTGGACACTCCTGCCCTCACTGTCATGTCTGATGGGGCATTTCTGCAAAGGCAAGGGCGCGCCGATCCGGGGGGACGATCCGCTGCCCGTCAGATCATATACTCCACCGTGTTTTCCTCCGTGAGCTCCACGTCAGTGTTGAACAGCAGCACGGCCTCCCGCTGCTCGTACGGGCCGAAGCCGTAGGGGCGGAGCTCCTGCGTCTCGAAGCGCGCGCACGGGACGATGCGGTTATACTGCCCGTCGTGCCCCTGCACGAACGTGACATCCTCCGCCGGGAACGGTTCTGCCGGATCGTAGGGGTCAAACACGAAAACGCCGTCGCCCTCGATCCCGGTCAGCAGCACATAGTGCCAGCCATCCAGATCCAGTCGGACGACCGCTGCGCCGCCGCGCCGCAGGGCGCTTACGATCCGGCTGTCGGCACCCAGATTCACATCGCGCCCCGTCAGATAGTCAGAGCGGATGCGCAGACGC
Source organism: Oscillospiraceae bacterium (assembly GCA_015068365.1). Lineage (GTDB taxonomy): Bacteria > Bacillota > Clostridia > Oscillospirales > Oscillospiraceae > SVKR01. The sequence goes on along the minus strand of SVKR01000095.1, from coordinate 8,289 downwards.
CCGGTTTTCCCGAAGCCGTCCAGCCAGTGGGACAGAAACAGCATGGCGGTGTGAGAAGTCCCGCTTTTGCCGGAAACTCCGTCCGTCCCGAAGGTGTCGAGGGAGTACAGCAAGATGTTGCGCACGATCTCCGGCGGGATCTCCTCGCGCTCGAAGAGAAAGCTGACGGCGTTGAGCAGCGAGGTCGGGCCGCAGTCATATTCCGTGATCTGATACCTGAGCGGCGTTTTCATATGGCACCCTCCATCGTCATCAGCTGCAGCACCAGGGCGGCGCTGCGGGCAAGCTCCGGGATGTGCGTGTATTCTTCCGTGGTGTGGACGTGCTCCATCGCCGAGGCGAGGACAAGACCCCGGAGCCCATGCCTGACGAACTGGTTGTTGTCGCTGCCGCCGAAGGTCTCGACCAGTGCCGGCTCGCCCCAGCCCAGCGCCGCGAGGGCGCTGCGGAGATGCGTGACGACAGGTTCGTTCTGCGCGATCCGGTAAGCGCGCAGATCCTCGGTCACGCCGACCTCGGATACGCCGCCCAGCTTTTCCGCCGCACGGCGAAAGGCGTCTTCAATGGCGTGCGCCTCATGCAGCGCGGCTTCATGGCGCAGCGAGCGCACCTCGCCGGCGATACGGATGCGATCCGGGACGATGTTTCGCCCGGTCCCGCCCTCTACGGTGCCGAAATTTACGGTGGTGTCCGGGGCGACGCGCCCGGTTTTGAGCTTTGCGAGGGCTTCGGCGGCAATCGACAGGGCATTGATCCCGTCCTCCGGCGCGAAGCCCGCATGGGCAGCCCGGCCGCGGACCGCAATGTCCAGGGAGAGGATCGTCGGCGCGGCGACCGCCGCCGTTCCGACGGGGCCGGTGAGGTCCAGGACGTAGGCTGTTTTTGCCCGGAGAAGCGTATAGTCAAAGCGGGCGCTGCCCTGGCAGAAGCGCTCCTCCTCCGCCGTAAACAGCAGCTCGATGTCCGGGTGGGGAAGGGCGCTTTCGCGGAGGACCGTCAGAGCTTCCAGAATGGCGGCGATGCCGGCGGCGTCGTCCGCGCCCAGGACCGTCGTGCCGTCCGAGGTGATCCGCCCGTCCGGGTGCCGTACGGCATGCTTTCCCCGTCCGGGGCTGACGGTGTCCATGTGGGCGGAGAAGAGCAGGGCGTCCCCCGCGCAGGTTCCGGGCAGGCGGGCGAAGAGGTTTCCGGCGCCGTCCGCTTCGGCGGAGATGCCGAGGTGTGCAAGCGCTCCGGTCAGATATGCGCGCATGGCGGATTCTTCACCGGAGGGCGCGTCGATGGCCGTGAGGCGGAGGAATTGTTCGATCAGTCGTTTTTCGTTTATCATGTTACTCGCCCTTATGCGTTTCCTGATATTGCCGCAGATAGCGGTCCAGCTCCTGCACATAGTGCTGCGCGATGCCGCTGAGGATCAGGTTTTTCTTCGTAATATAGCCGATCTCCATGCGCTTGCCGACGGCGCCGTCATCCGCCTCAAAGGGAACGGCGATGTAATCCGATCCGTTGAGTTCCTCACTGATGACGCCGGAGCAGAGCGTATAGCCGCTTAAGCCCACCATGAGGTTCAGCATCGTGGCCCGGTCCGTGGCCTTGATCGTCCGGGGGTAGTCGGCAGTGCTCAGGATCTCCTCCGCGTAATAGAACGAGCTGCTGTCTCCCTGCTCGAAGGAGAGGCACGGATAGGGGTCCAGATCATCAAAACGGATCACCGGCTTTTTCGCCAGCGGGTGACCGCGCCAGAGATAGACGTAGGCCTCGCACTGTGTCAGCGGGTGAAATTCCAGCTGGTTGGCATGCAGGAGCTTTTCCAGCGGCTTGCGGTTGAAGTCGCTGAGATAGAGGATGCCGAGCTCGCTTTTTCCCGTGAACACGTCGTCGATCACGTCCCGTGTCCGCGTTTCACGGATGGCGAACTCGTATTCCTCCGTGCCGAACTGCCGCACCATCTCCACAAAGCTCTTCACGGCGAAGGAATAGTGCTGGGTGGAGATGCCGAACTTCTTTTTCCGCGTTCCGCCCTTGCCGAATTTCTCCAGAAGAGCGTCGTATTGATGGAGCACCTCCCGTGCATAGCGGATGAACTCCACCCCGTCGTTCGTCAGAGTCACGCCCCGTCCGCTGCGGGAAAAGATCGTGATGCCCAGCTCCTTCTCCAGCTCCTGCATCGAGGAGGTAAGAGAAGGCTGAGCGATGTATAAGACCTCCGAGGCCTTGTTGAGCGAGCCGAGCTCAGAGATCGTGACTGCGTAACGAAGCTGTTGAATGGTCATTTGCATCTCCCCCGGAATTTTACATATCAAATCACATAATCATTGCCGTCCTGGCCCCGCCAAATAAGGTCGGCGACGGTATAGCTGTGCGTGTAGCGGCGGATCAAATCGTCCAGCCCGCGCCAGAACTCCAGCGTCCGGCACCAGGACGCGCGGGGGCAGGGAGCGCTGCCGTCCTCCAGGCAGGCAACGGGAGCAAGGCTTCCCTCAATGCAATAGAGGATTTCGCCGACGTTGATCTGCTCCGGGGACCGGCACAATCGGTAACCGCCGCCCTTGCCGCGCACACCGATCAGGATGTTGTTCTTCACCAGGTCCTTCACGATTGCCTCCAAATACTTTTCGGAGACGTTCTGCCGCCGGGCGACCTCCTTCAGCGTGATATAAGCATCTGTTTGATGCTCCGCCATGTCCACAAGGATTCGAAGCGCATAGCGTCCTCTGGTCGAAATCAACATCCGTCTTACCTCCTGTGTTTGCATAATCCTATTATAACAGAAGGTAAGTATGATTTCAACATGGATATTTTGTTTTTTTCTATTGACAAAGCCCCGAAGCTGCTGTATGATACGCGCACGGAATTAACATACTATATAAATTGGTTTATAACAGAAGGTACATCCTGTGCGCCGTATTCACGCATCCGCAGCTGAACTGATCGGTCGCACGGAGGGCGTTTTGGCGGGCATCTCCTCCGGCGGCGCGCACGCCGGTCCATGGCACCGTCAGGCAGGCTTGTCCCGGGAGAAGAAAGGCTGAACGCATGCTGGAGCAGTTGAAAGAGATATACCGCGCCGTCGTCGCCGGCAGGCAGGCGGAGCTTTCATTTGAAGCGGACGGGGTGCATTGCACCCGCGCCTTTACCCCGGCGGAACGGCTGATCCTGCTGGGCTGCGGGCATATTGGCCAGGCCCTGTGCCGTTACGCCGTCGATCTCGGCTTTTCGGTGACGGCGGTGGACGAACGGCCCGGCTTTGCCAACCATACGCAGATGCCGGAGGCGGAAACGATCCTGTGCGACAGCTTTCCCAATGCGATCCGGCGCCTGAACATCACGGAGCGGGACTATGTCTGCGTCATCACCCGGGGACACCGCTTTGATGCGGACTGCCTGCGGAAGATCCTTCCGGGCGCCTTCCCGAAGTATCTGGGAATGATCGGCTCGAAGCGCAGAGTGGCGCTGCTTTTGCAGCAGCTGGAAAACGAAGGCTTCCGCCGCGCCGATTTAGAGCGCATCCACGCGCCCATCGGCATCGCCATCAACGCGCTGACGGTGAAGGAGATCGCAATCTCCATCGTTGCGGAGCTGATCCGGTGCCGCCGCGCGGATGTGTTCTGCCGTTCAAAGGGAACCCGGCTTTCTGCGGAAACGCCTGAACTGGAGCTGCTGGAGTTTTTGGCCGACGATCCGACGCCGAAGGCGCTTCTGATCGTGTACGAGACCAGCGGCTCGACGCCGGTGAAGTCCGGCGCGATGATGGCTGTCGATAAGCTGAACCGGACCGTGGGGACCATCGGCGGCGGGTGCAGCGAAGCATCCGTGCTTGCCGACGCCCGAAAGCTCATCGGAACCGGCGCGCACCGCAGCGTCGTCGTGGACATGAGCAACGACATTGCCGCAGAGGAGGGCATGGTCTGCGGCGGAAGGATGAAGGTGTGGATCACGGATGTCGAAGGAAGATAAGGAGCGGTTATAAATCGTGCAGCCAGACAGAGAAAACGGGAAGGAAGATAGTGTGAAAGAAACCCAGGAGGGGTGTCTTTCACGTTCAACAAGATGCTTGTCAAAGACAAAAACCGCGCTCATCGCCATGAGCGGCGGCGTGGACAGTTCCGTGGCCGCTTATCTGATGCTGGCCGGCGGGTACGACTGCCTGGGCGTGACGATGCGCCTGTTCCGCAATCCGGACATCGGCCGCAGCAGCGCCCATCCCTGCTGCTCACAGGAGGATATCGACGACGCGGCGGAGGTCGCCTTCGCGCTGGATATCCCGCACATCGTTCCGGACCTGACCGCGCAGTTCCGGCAGCAGGTCATGGACAGGTTCGTGCGCCGCTACCAGCAGGGGCAGACGCCGAATCCCTGCATCGACTGCAATCGGTATCTGAAGTTTGGCTGCCTGTTTCAGATCGCGGAGGAACGCCGGAAGCGCATTGTCGTCACCGGGCATTACGCCCGCGTCGAATACGACAGCGCAGCGGGAAGATATCTGCTGAAAAAGGCGCTGGACGAGAGCAAAGATCAGAGCTATGTGCTGTATATGCTGACCCAGGCGCAGCTTTCCCGCATCCGTTTTCCGCTGGGCGGCATGCGAAAAAACGAGGTTCGCGCCATCGCCGAAGCGCAGGGCTTCTGCAATGCCGCAAAGCACGACAGTCAGGACATCTGCTTTGTGCCGGACGGCGATTACGGACAATTCCTGCAAACATACACGGGCAGGCCCTGCAAGGAGGGAAGCCTGCTCGATGCAAGCGGCCGCGTCATCGGGACACACCGCGGGGCGGAGCGCTATACCATCGGGCAGCGCCGCGGCCTGGCGGTGGCTGCCGGCGAGCGGGTCTATGTTGTGGCTAAGGACATGGAGAAGAATACCGTGACCCTCGGCCCGGACGCGGCGCTTTACAGCCGCGCTCTCCTGGCCGGTGATCTGAACTGGATCTCGATCCCATCGCTGAATGCTCCGATCCGCTGCAGGGCAAAGGTGCGCTATCGACAACCGGAGCAATGGGCGACTGTGTTTCCGGAGGAGGAAGGCCGCGTCCGCGTTGTCTTTGATGCGCCCCAGCGGGCGATCACCCCCGGGCAGGCGGTGGTGTTCTATGACGGGGACACGGTCATCGGCGGCGGAACGATCGGGGAGAGAAAAGCATCATGCTGAATCAGTTTTCCAGAACACAGCTCTTAATGGGAGAGAACAAGATGCGGAAGCTTGCTTTTTCCCGCGTCGCAGTATTCGGGATCGGCGGCGTGGGCGGATATGCGGTGGAAGCACTTGCACGGTCCGGTGTCGGCGCACTGGATCTGATCGACGATGACCGGATCTGCCTGACCAACCTTAACCGCCAGCTTCATGCCACCCGGAAGACCATCGGCAGATTCAAGGTAGACGCGGCGGAGGAACGTATTCAGGAGATCAATCCGAAGTGTGTTGTGACGACACACAGAGCTTTTATTTCGCCTGAAACCGCCGGTCAATTTGATTTTGCTCAGTATGACTATATCATCGACGCCATTGATACCGTCACCGGGAAGATCGAACTGATCCTCCGGGCAAATGCCCATGGCGTTCCGATCATCAGCAGCATGGGGGCGGGGAACAAGACAGATCCCACGGCGTTTGAGGTGGCGGATATTTATAATACGTCTGTTTGCCCTCTCGCCCGGGTCATGCGCCGGGAACTGAGAAAGCGCGGTGTTGCAGCACTGAAAGTGGTATTTTCCCGGGAACCGCCCATGACACCGCTGGACGACATGACCATCTCCTGCCGGACAAACTGCATCTGTCCTCCCGGAACGGCGAGGAAACGCACACAGCGTCGGCAGGTGCCGGGAAGCACAGCCTTTGTGCCCTCTGTGGCAGGGTTGATCATTGCCGGGGAAGTCGTCAAGGACCTGACGAGGGAAGAAGACCGGTCATTCGTTTTGGAGGGCTATGATGATTGAGTTAAACGAACCGATCACGGAAGCGCTTCAGGGAAAGCTGAAACAGCTGGAGGTATATTTCCTGGACCTGGGCTCACTGGCAGTAGGCTTTTCGGGAGGCGTAGATTCCTCGTTTCTGCTGGCTGCAGCCCATGCCGTGCTGGGCGATCGGGTGGTCGCGGTGACCGGGGCGGACGCTTCCGTCCCGGAAAGAGAACTGGAGGAAGCGCGCCGATTTTGCCGTGAGCGGGGCATCCGGCATGTGATCTGTGCCGTGGACCCTCTGAAGGAAGAAGGGTATCGGAACAATTCCCCGGACCGATGCTATTTCTGCAAACGGGGAATCTTCACGGAGGTACGAAGGGTCGCGGAGGAAAACGGTATCGGATATCTGGCGGAGGGTTCCAATCTGGATGATATGGGAGATTACCGCCCCGGCCTGCGGGCGGTGGCCGAGCTTGAAGTCAAAAGCCCGCTTAGAGCGGCGGGGCTGACCAAGACGGATATTCGGCTGCTGTCCAAAGCGATGGGCCTGCCCACCTGGAGCAAGCCGGCCTATGCGTGCTTGGCTTCCCGCTTTGTGTATGGAGAAGAGATCACGGAAGAAAAACTCCGCATGATCGATCATGCGGAGCAGTTTCTCATTGAGCGGGGGTTCTTTGAAGAGCGGGTCCGGCTCCACGAAAAGATCGCCAGAATCGAGGTACCGCCAAAGGATATTCCGCGCCTGGCATCGGATGAGGTCAGAAACGCGGTATATGCGGAATTCCGCAAACTGGGGTTTCTGTTTGTAACGCTGGATCTGAAGGGCTACCATACCGGCAGCATGAATCTGACGCTGAACAAGAACCGTTGACCTGGTATGGAGTTGAACGATGGACCATGTGAATGAAACGATCAAAACACACCCCAAAAGCTGTCTGAAAAACCATTGCGGCCGATGCTGCGCGCACGAGTGCGGCGGGGCAGCGGCGCTGACTGACGGTGAGCGGGAAATGCTGGAACTGCTTGCGCAGTACGCGTTTCTCCCACTTGCCTTTGACCCGGCTTCGGAAGAGCCGGTCTGTCTCGAGCGCACAGACCGGAGGCAGGAGGAAACCTCGGCGGCGCTTCTCTCCCTGTGGGAAAAGCGTCTGATCCGCATTGACTATGATATGCCGCTGGAAAATTATGATTACAGCGCATACACGCAGTATGAACGATACGGGAGCGCCGCTCTGACCGCCTTCGGGCAGGAGACGCTGGATCAGCTGGAAGCGATATGATCTATCTTGACTACAGCGCGAATACGCCGACAGACCCCGCCGTTCTGGACGCTTTTCTCCAAGCGGAGCGGGCGTACATCGGGAACCCGAATTCCAATCACCCGGCCGGACAGGCGGCGCGGGAGGCAGTCGCGGCGGCGACGGATTCCATTGCGGAACGATTGCACATCGCCCCGTCGGAGATCATCTTTACCTCCGGCGCCAGCGAGGCGAACAATCTCGCGATCAAAGGCGTTACCCGGACGCAGCGGCAGTTCGGAAAGCATATCCTCTCCACGCCGCTGGAGCACGCCTCGGTCAGCGGCCCGCTGACGTATCTGCAGGAGCAGGGCTGGGAAATTGATCTGGTGGACATCGGACGTGACGGGAAGATTGACCTGAACCATTTGCGGGAGCTTTTGCGCAGCGATACCGTGCTCGTCGCCGTGACTGCGGTGGACAGCGAGCTCGGCACGGTCCAGCCGATCCGGGAAATCGCGGAAATACTGGCCGCTTATCCACATTGTCGGCTGCACGTGGACGCGACCCAGGCCATCGGAAAGATCCCGTTTTCCTTTGAGGGGGCTGATACGGTCAGCCTGACCGCGCACAAGTTTTACGGCCCCAACGGCATCGGAATGCTCTATAAGCGGGGCGGCCTTCTCCTGGAGCCGCTGATCCACGGCGGGACCGGCGCGTCGCTCTATCGCAGCGGGACGCCGCCGACCGCGCTGATCGCAGCGTTTGCAAAGGCAATGGAGCTTGCCCTGCAGGACATTCCTGGACGATATGAATCTGTCGCGAAGCGGAATGCTGTGCTTCGAGCAGCGTTTGCGAACGACCCCGCCATCCGCGTCAACAGTCCCGGCGACGCGATCCCGCACATCCTGAATCTCAGCGTGGACGGGATCAAGGGCACGCGGATGCAGAAGGCGCTGGCAGCGCGCGGCGTCTGTGTTTCCGTGAAATCCGCCTGCTCCACGGATGGGACGCCGTCCCGAGCCGTCTTCGCCGTCAGCAGGGACAGAAAAAACGCGCTGTCCTCCTGGCGCATCAGCCTGAGCCATCTGACGACAGAGAAGGAAATACAGAATTTTCTGGAACTATTCAGCGATTGCTGCAAGGAGCT
>SVKR01000094.1 GCA_015068365.1 Oscillospiraceae bacterium | reverse complement strand
GGCTCCGGCGAGAGCACCGGAAGCGTCGGCGTCGTCACGATCAACCTGCCCCGCATCGCCTATCTGGCCGCGGATGAGGCGGATTTCTACGCCCGGCTGGACAAGCTGATGGACATCGCCGCCCGCAGCCTGAAGACCAAGCGCACGGTCATCACCCAGCTTCTGGAGGCCGGACTGTACCCCTACACCAAGCGCTATCTCGGCACCTTTGCCAACCACTTCTCCACCATCGGCCTCATCGGCATGAACGAGGTGGGCCTGAACGCCAAGTGGCTGCGCAAGGACCTGACCCATCCCGAGACCCAGAAGTTCGCCGTGGACGTGCTGAACCACATGCGCGAGCGGCTGAGCGATTACCAGGAGCAGTACGGCGACCTGTACAACCTGGAGGCCACCCCGGCGGAGAGCACCACCTACCGCTTTGCCAAGCACGACAAGGAGGAGTTCCCCGACATCATCACCGCCAACGAAAACGGCACGCCCTACTACACCAACTCCAGCCACCTGCCCGTGGGCTACAGTGAGGACATTTTCTCCGCCCTGGACGTGCAGGACGAGCTGCAGACCCTCTATACCTCCGGCACGGTGTTCCACGCCTTCCTGGGCGAAAAACTGCCCGACTGGCGCGCCGCAGCCAACCTGGTGCGCAAGATCGCGGAGAATTACCGCCTGCCCTACTACACCATGAGCCCCACTTATTCCGTCTGCCGCAACCACGGCTACATCACCGGCGAGGTGTATACCTGCCCCCACTGCGGCGAGAAGACCGAGGTCTACAGCCGCATCACCGGCTATTACCGCCCGGTGCAGAACTGGAACGACGGCAAGAGCCAGGAGTTCCGCGACCGCAAGGTCTATGACATCGGCCGCAGCCACCTGACCCACACCGGTCCCATCGAGCACGCTGCCGCCCCCGCCGAGGCAGGCCCGGCCCCCGCCGCGGACGCGCCGGAGCTGCTGCTGTTCGCCACCCAGACCTGCCCGAACTGCAAGCAGGCCGAAAAGCTGCTGAACGAGGCGGGCATCGCCTTCCGCAAGGTGATGGTGGAGGAGAACATGGACCTGGCTAAGTCCCTGGGCATCCGCCAGGCCCCCACGCTGGTGGCGGGCGAGGAGAAGCTGGTGGGCGTCGGCGCGGTGCGCAAGTTCATCACGGACAGCGTCAAGGTCTGCTGACAGAACATAGAGTCCAAGAGGCCCCACATAAGCGCGGGGCCTCTTTTTATCCCGATGATCCCGAAAGGAGCGTTCCTTATGACCTATGACATCCTCATCGTGGGCGGCGGGCCGGCGGGCCTGACCGCCGCCATTTACGGCGCCCGCGCGGGCAAAACCGTCGCGCTCATCGAGCGCGAGAGCATCGGCGGGCAGATCGTCTATTCCCCGCACGTGGAGAATTATCCCGGCCTGCCCGGCATCAGCGGCTCGGAGCTGGCGAATCGGCTTTATGAGCAGGTGGAGGCCCTGGGCGTGGAGGTCATCTCCGAGGAGGTGCAGCAGGCTGAGCGCGCCGATGGCGGCGGCTTTACGCTGAAAACCGACTACGGCAGCCACACGGGCCGGACGCTGATTTTGGCCACCGGCGTGCAGCACCGGCGGCTGGGCCTGCCGGGGGAGGAGGAGCTGGTGGGCAGCGGCGTTTCCTACTGCGCCGTGTGCGACGGGGCCTTCTACGCCGGGCGGGACGTGGCCGTCGTCGGCGGGGGCGACACGGCGCTGCAGGACGCGCTGTTCCTCTCCGGCGTGTGCCGCAGCGTCACCGTGGCCGTGCGGCGCGACCGCTTTCGCGGCGAGGCCGCCCTGGCCGCGCAGCTTCGGGCCAAGGGGAACGTCACCGTGCTGTTTGAGCATAAGCCCGCCGCCTATGTGACCGACGGAGACGGGGCGCTGACCGGGCTGACGCTGGACGGGCCGGAGGGGCAGCGCACGCTGCCGGTGGAGGGCGTTTTCCTGGCCGTGGGGCAGGAGCCCTGCTCCGCCGCCTTCGCCCCGCTGGCCGGGGTGGACGAAGCCGGCTACTTCCCGGTGGACGAGCGCTGCCGCACCGCCGTGCCGGGGCTTTACGTGGCGGGGGACTGCCGCGCCAAGGCCGTCCGCCAGCTCACCACCGCCGTTTCCGACGGGGCCGTGGCCGCCCTGGCAGCCTGCGCCGACCTCGACGCGGGGAAGTGAAAAAACTTTCTCTTGCCAAGGCTTGAAATATGGTGTAAAATTAACCAGTTAGATTTGTAAATTAAACAAAAGAGATACAATATGGGAGGGAACCTGTCATGATTTCTGCAGGCGATTTCAGAAACGGCGTAACGTTTGAGATGGACGGCAACGTGATGCAGGTCATCGAATTCCAGCACGTCAAGCCCGGCAAGGGCGCCGCCTTTGTCCGCACCAAGATGAAGAACGTCATCACCGGCGCGGTCACCGAAACTTCCTTCAACCCCACGGCCAAGTTTGAGAACGCCACCGTGGACCGCCGCACCATGTCCTTCAGCTATGAGGATTCCGGGCTGTACTATTTCATGGACCCCGAGACCTACGAGCTGGAGCCCGTCGATGCGTCCGTCCTCAGCGACAGCTTCAAGTTTGTCAAGGAGAACATGGACTGCACCGTGCTGAGCTATAAGGGCAAGGTCTTCTCCGTGGAGCCCCCGTTCTTCGTGGAGCTGGAGGTCACCGACACCGACCCCGGCTTTGCCGGCAACACCGCCACCAACGCCACCAAGCCCGCCACCCTGGAGACCGGCGCCGAGATCAAGGTGCCCCTGTTCATCGACAAGGGCGAGGTCATCAAGATCGACACCCGCACCGGCGAGTATCTGTCCAGAGCGTAATTCGGCACAGGAGGATAGGGACATGACCACTACTGAAAAGGTCGCTTATCTCAAGGGCCTCATGGAAGGCATGAAGCTGGACACCGAGACCAACGAGGGCAAGCTGTTGACCGTCATCGCCGATATTCTGGCGGATATGGCCTCCGACATGGAGGACCTGTCCGGCGACCTGGCCGACCTGGCCGAGGACGTGGACGCCATCAGCGACGATCTGAGCGACGTGGAGGATTACCTCTGCGACGAGGACTGGGACGACGAGGAGGACGAGGACGCCGAGGACGATGAAGAAGAGCCGCTGTTCTTCGAGGTCACCTGCCCCGCCTGCGACAAGACCATCACCGTGGACGAGGACGTGCTGAACCTGGGAAGCATCCAGTGCCCCAACTGCGGCGAAATGATGGAGTTTGAGTTCGACGAGGACGACGAGACCCCCGAGGACTGAGGTTTCCGGACAGCTGTGCGGGCTGCGCGCGCCTTTGCGCCGCAGCCCGCTGTTTTTCGCGCGGTTTTGACAGAAAAAAGCACTTGACGCATCCGGCGGCGTGTGATATGATAAATAAGCTCAAAGGGAGCAATATATCGCGGGGTAGAGCAGTTCGGTAGCTCGTCGGGCTCATAACCCGGAGGTCGTTGGTTCAAATCCTTCCCCCGCAACCAAAATCCGTCAAATCTTCGTGATTTGGCGGATTTCTTTACATTTTCCGAACTTTTTTGAGAAGTTGAAAAATTGCAACTGCAACCGGCCCGAAGAGTCAGATGCGGGATTGACGCTACAATTCGAATTCTGTGCGAGCAGGTCAACATCATTTTTTCGCATCCTTTCGCAGTCTCAAATCATCAAAAGTTGCAATTATGAATGCAACCGCGCATGATTTGCAGCGGCATTATTAAGCCGATTCAGGGTGGATCACTGACTGTTTTGCGAAATCCGGGAGAGGCAGGTTGGCAAATTTGTGTTTTTTTCGTGCCCCATTCAAATTCGGCGCCGTCGTCATAGTATCCATATTGATCATGTTTGACATGGTCGCGATTGCCTCCCGCTCGATCTCATCGTCTTTATGCAGATACTTCCGTGTGGTTTCAATCGAAGCGTGCCCCATGATTCCCTGTACAATGTTGAGTGGAATCCGTTCCTCCACAAGTCGAGTGGCCAACGTGTGACGCAGAGCGTGAGGATTAACTTTCTGAATACATCAGCCGGTCGGCATACATTTTCCGCGCCTCCTCGGAGTCCATGCGCCGCAGGTCCTGTTCGTTTGCTACGGAGTAGATCGCGATGAACCAGAGCAGATCGTCTCCCTCCGGCTCGTTTTTCACTACGATCCGTTTCACTTCGTCGCCGTTTTCCTCATAGGCGTTGGCAATCTGCGTGACGATTGCGTCAGTGTCCGTTTTGTCGCTGCTTGAAAGGGTGTAATAAAGCGAGCCGATCTCCTTCGCGCGGGAGTTGAACTCAGCCATCGACGGGCTGCTGATGCTGTCGTATCCGAAAAACATATTCGGGATCGCGGCAATCAGCAGCATGGGTATGATGAGCAGCGTGATGGTGATGCAGAGCAGAACCTTGATCAGCTCAGGGGCAAATTCCCTTGCGGCCGCTGTCGCAGCGCCGGCCAGTCCACCGGCTGAAGCGCCCTTCACGATGTTGACGAGCGCCTTCCCGGCCCGCGCGGCGCTTGCCGCGATTTGGGCGCCGGAGCGTTCGGAATTACTTGTCATGACCTGTTGTTTTCCCTCCGGCGAAAGTGTCCTTGCTCTCGGATTTCATGACGGCCGGCCTTTGATGCGTTTTCCTCGGCGCGTTCGACGCAGCGGATTTCATTTTCTTTCCGCCCGGCGCGCCGGTCGCGGCCGGGGTGATATGGGATTTGGCGGCCTGTGACCGTGCCGTCTGCCGCGCTTGAGATACCTGGGCGCTTTGCGGGCCGGTTCCTGCCATGCCGGGGCGTTTGACATCGCCCGGCGCTTTGCCGGGAGCGCGCGGATCTGTGCGTTTGGAGGCCTGTTCCTGCTGTGCCGTTTGGGGCGTGCGCTTTTCAGACTGCCTTTCGGCGGGGACAGGCATTCCGTTCCTGCCGTGCCGTGGCTCTCTGGCGGTCTGGCGGGTGGATTCCTGAGATGCGATTCCTGCCATGCCGGAGCGCCGAAGGTCAGGCTGCTCTCTGGATGCTGGCGACTGGGAAGAAGATGCTTCCGCAGCAGGCGGCCGTCGTCCTTCCGTTGTCGCAGCGGGGCTTTTTGCCGGCGGGCGCTGCGTCGAGCGGGTACCCTCGGAAGACGTTTTTGCCCTTCCGTTTGCAAACGAGGGGGACGCCGCGGTCCCGCTGCCGCCGATACCTGCAGCATCGGCGTGCTTCTGATTCACGGAGATACCGTTCTGCTCCTTCGCCTGAACATTGCTGTTCACGACGCTGGAATGAGAACCTGGCGCGCCGACATTCGTGAGACGCGAGCCGTTCTGAACGCTCTGCGCGGTTCCTGCCGTGCCGGAAGGCGCGGCGTCAGCGCGTCTCGTTTCATTGCTTTGCGAGAAACGGGAGCCGGCATTTGTGATATGGGTGGTTTGCGAAACGGAGGGTGCGCTTCCTGCCGTGCCGTTGCGGGCGGCGGTTTTCCTTTCAGCAACAGGGCGAGCGGTATCGGCGCCGTCAGGCCGGGGACGAGCAGCATCGCCCGGCGTTTTCGCTGTTCCTGCCATACCGGAAGAGGAAACGGGCCTTCCGCCTGCTCCGGTGAGTTTTGGCTCTTTCGGGTTGCTGTGTGTGACTGTCGTGGTCGTGCTGCCGGCAGTGGCCTTCGGTGTTCCTGCAGTGCCGGGCCGCGGAATCGTCGTTCTGCGTTCGGCGTCGGCTTTCGCGCCGGTTTCTGCCATGCCGGAGCGTGGGATCGTTGTTCTCTGCTCGCCGTTGGTAGTGGAAGCGGTTCCTGCCATGCCGGAGCGCGGCATCGACGTCCTCTGCTCGCTGACGGCGTTTGGGCCATTATGAAGCGCAGCGGAAGACGGACCATTTGCTCTCTGGTCGGAGCTCGGTTTTATGCCGCTTCCTGCCATACCGGGATGCGGCGCGGCGCTTCTCCGTGTCTCGCCGGATGCTTGCTGCGTTCCTGCAGTGCCGTTGCTCTGGGCCGTGCCTTTCCGCGTATCCGCGGATGCGGCGCTTGGCGTGCCTGCAACGGCGGGACGCGGCACGGAGCTTTTTCGCGTCTCGCCGGAGCCCGGATTCTGTGCTCTTGCTGTATCAGGCGAGGCGGAGGACGAAGTGGCACCGCGTATATCGCCGGCTCGGGCGGTTTCCCTAGCGCGAGGAACAGCGCCGGCGGGGGTGGCCGCATTCGGAGTGCCGCTGACAGGCGGCGACTTGACATGCGTTGGCGAACGGCGCGTTCCGGGAGGAACTGAGGTCTTGCGATCCCCGCTGGGTGCCTTTCCGGCCGGGGCGCCCTGGAATACCTGATTGGTAGATTTGGTTCCGCCGGCAGATTCTTTTCCGGCGTTCTGTGTGTTGTACTGCGCCGATGCGTTTTGCTGGGTTTCTTCCTGCTGTGCCGTGCTTTGCTGACTGCTTGTATTCGAGGAGCTCTGATGCGCTGCGGACGGATTTCCTGCCGGCTGTGCTTTGCCGCCCCTTGCGTTGGCATTGTAACTGCCCGCGTTTCCGGAGCCTGCGCCGCCTATGCCGGGCGGCGGCGCCGAGGGGGCTTTTCCGCCGCCGTTTGCCGCGTTGCCTTTGCCGAGGGTCTTCACGACATTGGAAACGGCAGAACGCGCAACGATGTAAGTCAGCGTTCCGGGGAAGGAACGGCCCATTGAATCGCCGGTGATGGCGGGATTGAGGCCGATGCGGGTGATGATCGCGTCCGCTTTCTTTGCGACCTTCACAATGGTCAGAACCAGCACCATCCACGGGAGCACATCCAGCCCGCTCGGTATGTAGGAGAGAACGGAAAGGAGCAGCTTTACAAAGACGACATTCAGGACCATCAGGAGGCACATGGAGCCGTACATCCTGCACCAGCCGCTGAAAATGTCTGACGTATTCCTGCTGCCGCCCATGCCGAAGGCGAGCGGCGCGCTGACGGTGAGCATGGCGAGGATGAAGTAACGCTCCGCCATTTCAAAGATCAGCTTGAAGGACTGGAACATGACGATGATTCCGCAGATGATGATCAGCAGCCATGCGGCGTCAATGCCGCCGAAGGCCGCATCATCGGCAAGATGGATGGAAACTGCGCTTGGGATCTTGATCACATCCATCGCCATTGAGGTCATATTCAGCAGCAGATCACAGATCTGTTTGCTGGAAGACAGCAGAAAGGCAAACACAAAAGTCCGTGTGAACAGCAGCTTCGGGTCTTCTCCCTCAAAGCCCAGACCGGACACCATCGACTTTGTGGCCTGAAAAACCAGATTGCCGATGAGCAGCGCCCAGCCGACGGCAAGAAGAATGTGGCGCATATACGGAAGCACCGCGATATGGTCTTCCAGATAGGCAAAATCCATGCTCATGATGTCCAGCAGTGTGGAGGAGAAATACTCCCACGCTTCCAGAATGAGACCGTAGATCCACTCGATGAGACCTTGAAATAACAGCTCAAGCAAATGATGCGCCTCCTTCCTGCGTGAACCGAGCAGTCAAGTCAGGGCGTCAGAGTGGCGAGACCGTTGAACAGCGGCGCGATGTATGCGATGAAAGCGCCGATGCCGTTGATGATGGCCCATGCGATCCAGATGCGCTTGAGCCAGTCCCATGCCTGGTCGACCTTGTGCTGGTTGTTGGAAAGCTTCGCGCCGATCACGGCGACGGCGGACATGAGACCGGCCAGCACCGTGCTGATTCCGGCGATCTTGCTGTAGACATCGACGATGATGCTCTGCGCCACGGTCCACATATCGCTGACAGCGAATGCGGATACCGTCATGAGCGACAGAAGCAGGGTCATCGTGAGAAGAATGAGATAAATGCGGTAAAGCTTTTTCATGAATGTCCTCCCTTTGAAAGTCGCGTAAAGCAATGCGGCCACATGGATCGTGACCGCATTGCTCTATCAGAGTTTAATATCCGGTTTTGGGAAGCGGAGTAGGCACGTCCTTCGTAAGATTCCGGACGATGGTGACCCAGCTTGCCGTGGCAGTCTGCCAGACGGAGCCGTACATACCGCCGCAGTCGGCGCGGTTCACGACGCTGTAGCCGTTGATCGTTTTCGGACCGACAGCGACAGTCAGCGTCGGGGACGTCTTGCTCTGGAAGCCCGCGGGGACGGTGCCGAAATCAAAGTAGATGTCCGTCACGACCTCGCCGGCCTGCAGGTTCAGACCGTTGAGCGGCAGAGAGTAATTGTTGGTCGTCAGCAGATTGCTGGCCAGCACCTGGTATTCGCTGTAGTTCGTCTTATACATCACGCGGTAGTTCAGGCGATGGCTGTAAGTGCCGGTGGTAAGAGACGAAGCGCCGGTGACGTCATACGGGATCTTGTCATGCCAGAAGAAGCTGGTCAGCGGCACGTTGGAGGTGTTGGCGACGGTGAAGCGATAGGTCAGCTTGTCCCCGGCCAGAACCTCTTTGTTTCCGGATTTCGTGATCGTCACGCCGAGATTTGCGGGTTTGTCGTAGTCCGCGAGCTTGATGATCTGACCGGCATACTCCAGCGTCACATCAAACCTCTGATCGGAGAGCTGCCAGTAAGGCGGGGCCGTCACTTCGCGGAGAATGTAACGGCCGAGCGGCAGCGGCGGCGAGGCCGCGATGCCGTGGGCGTCCGTCGTGATGTATCCCACGACAACGCCGCTGCGCTCGCGGATGATCTCATAGACCGCGCCCTTCAGCGTATCGCCCTTGGCCTGCCCGGTCAGCTCATTGTACTCGGCAGCGTACTTCGTGATCTGAATCTGCGCCGTGATGGGCGTATTCTTCCACTCAATGATGCTGTATTTGCTGTCTTCCACCTGGATGCTCTTATACTGATCATCGGCGAGATAACCTTCGGCGGGCTGCAGCTCGCGTACATAGTAAAGGCCGGAGGTCAGCTTTTTCTCGGTCCATGCGTAACCGTTCTGATCCGTTTCAACCTGCTCTACAGGCTTTTTCGCGGAATCATAGATGAGGAAGGATACACCGTATATGCCCTTGCCGGTCACACTGTCGGTCTTGTGGATCACGATGCCGCTGAACGGCTTGTTGGTGATGGTCTTCGTCGTGGTCTTGCCGTCCTGAACCTCGAAATACACCGGCGTCGGATCGCAGATATATCCCTCCGCAGCTTCGATCTCCTTTGCGTAGTAGCTGCCGCTGTCGAGCTTGGCATAGGCGCGGCCATACTTGTCCGTGGTAACAGTCGCAACCAGCGCATCGTCCGTTTTGCGGATTTCGAAGGTCGTGCCGGGGATGCGCAGAGAGCGATCCGCGTCGCTGATCTTGATCAGCTCCACGCCGCCGATGGGGGTGTTGTAGAAGGTCAGAATCTGCCCGTCGTCCGGATTGACCGTGACCGTCTGGCTGCGGCTGTTTTCGTCGATGGTATAGCCCTCGATCGTCTGCTCTTCCGTAACGACCAGCGTTCCGGTCACACCGCTGATGAGGATCTCGCCGTTCTTGTTGGTGATATAGATGCCATTGCTGGAGGTGTGGCCGTTGTTGTTATCCACAAAGCGGCCATCGGCGTAGGTGATCTTGAACTCCACTCCCGCGAGCGGCTCTTTCGTGACGCTGTCCAGCTTTCGGATCGTCAAGCTGCCTTTCCTTGCGTTCCAGAAGGTAAGCGTCTGATTCTCGCCGCCGGACCCGATCAGGATGTCCTGCGGGGTGCCGTCGAGCTCAAAGCCATCGACGGTCTTGATCTCGCGCACGATGGCCGTCGTGCCGGGCTCCAGATGGAGCAAAACGATCTCCCCGTTGTTGTCCGTGTAGTAGATGCCGTCGTCCGTGCCGAGCGCCGCGCCGCTGCCGTCCTTGATCTCGAAGGCGACACCGGCCAGCGGTTCGTAGTCCGTTCCGGCGATGTACTTTCGGATCGTGAGACTGTTTTTCGGTTCGTCATAGAAGGTCAGGATATTTCCGGCATTCTGGCCCTGCGCGGCGGGATCGGAAGATGCGTCTTTTCCGACGATCAGCGTCTGGGCCGTGCCGTTCAGCACATAACCCTTCGCAGTGCGGATCTCCTTTGCGACGAGCGTCATACCCGGCGTCAGTCCGGTCAGGACGATCCTGCCGTTTTCATCCGTCACATGCTCGCCGTTTGCGGAACCGACCGGCATCCCGGCACCGTCTGTCACAAGGAAGGTGACGCCGGCCAGCGGGCGGGTGGTACCGTCCACATACTTCTGAATGATGACAGTCTGCTTCGGCACATCGCGGAAGGTAAGCGTCTGTGCGTCGTCCGCCTTGACCTCGACCGTCTGTTCCTGCTGCGTGATGACATATCCGTCGGGCGCGGCAGTCTCTTTGATGACGTAGGTGTTCGGCGCGAGGTTCAGCAGACGGATTTCACCGTTTTCGTCGGTGATATACACGCCCTTGGTGCTGGTATGTCCTTCGTTGTCGTCCACATAAGCGCCGTCGATGGTCGTAATGAGGAACTTGGCACCCTGCAGCGGGTTGCCGTCCACACTGTCGAGCTTGCGGATGATGAGAGATCCCTTGCGGTCATTGTAGAAGGTCAGCGTCTGTGCTTCGCCTTCCTTGATAACTGGTTGTTTTCCAGCCCTGAAGGGCTGAAAAACAACGAAGACGCCAACAGATAACTCGGGTCTCCCTGCAGGAGCTCGGGTCTCACATTGACGTCTCACACAGCGCTGCGGGCCCATAGTACGGCATCGATGGCTCATCAATCGATACTCACACAGCGCTTCTCATGTTTGATTATTCTCCACAACTTCGCTTGCTGTTGGCGCAGCATACCTGTTTTCGTAACACTCAGAACGGGCAAAACCGGGAGGGTGGGCTCCAATCATCCGAGGCGGCAAGTACAAGCATTTGCTTCGACACCGGCGGCCAGCCGGGGCGGTGGAAGGCTGCGAAATCGTGGAACATGGATGACATGTTATCATGGATGCTCATCGATTTTTTGAAGTCTTTCGTATATATGAAAAGTGTCAAGATAATGGTTCAATGTTGCTCCACGACACTTGTTGTTTTCAGCGCTACAGGCCTAAAAAATGCAAAAAAGCCGCAAGTATAACAATACTTGTGGCATAGACAAATCAGAAAACAGAAACGGTACCGTCACGCATTGTGCGGTAGCAATAACATTCATCTCAAGGGGGAGATGAGCAGGTAACTTTATACTTATATTGTAAGTATTAAGTAAGAACCGGTAATGTGTCAAGTTTTTTTATAAACAGAAATACACAAAAAATTGATACTGCCCACAATGCCGGATCCTCGGCGTTGTGGGCAGCGTTTACTTTATCTCTTGTTCCAGATCGTCAAACACCGGCGTAGAGAAAAACTCACCCAGCGTGATTTCAAATCCGTCGCATAATTTCTTGATCGTGACCGTTCCGGGATTTTGACTTTCTCCGTTGAGGATGCTCTTGATTGTTGCCTGCGGAACGGCGGAAATGTTGCTCAAGCCGTTCGGAGTAATACCGCGTTCCTTGCAAAGCTGAATGATACGGGCCGCAATGGCCTCGCGGGTATTCATAATGCGACCCCCTCCAAGTGACTTGTCACTATGATAAATCACTTGGAGGCTTCTTATTAGTGATACTTCACTACTTGCATAATATGTGATAATATAGTGATATATCACTATTAGAGGGGCAGACAGATGTCAACCTGCTTTTTCATCGGCCACAGGGACGCGCCGGAGACGCTGCGGCCGCTGTTGGCCGAGGCTGTGGAGCGGCACATCACGCAGTACGGCGTGACAGAATTCGCCGTCGGGCACTACGGACACTTTGACGCGATGGCGGCAGGAGTGGTCAGAGAAAAAAGTCGTGGGCAGCTTTGAAACTGCCCACGCCAATTACATTGATTGTGTCTCTCCCTGCTGCGGGCAGGGAGAGATTTCTTTATTCTACGTTCGTATCGTAGTTCATCACGATCTGCGCGACCTCGGCACGGGCGGCCTTGCCCTGCGGGTCAAGGACGCCGTCGCCCTTGCCCTGCACCAGTCCGACGTTGACGGCCCAGCCAAACGCTTCCTTGGCCCAATCGCTGATCTGATCGGCATCCTTATATCCCGACAGGTCGGCAGTGCCTGTGGGCTTGCCGCTGTAACGCCAGAGCAGCGTGACCATCTGTTCGCGGGTCACTGGGTCGTTGGTGCCGAAGCGTCCGTCGCCGTAACCGTCGAGGATGCCCTCACCGGAGGCCCAGAGGACCGCATCGGTGTACCACTCGCCGGCCTTAACGTCGTTGAAGGACTTGCCGCCCACCGCCGCCGGCTTCCCGGCGATACGCCAGAGCACAGTGGCGAACATGGCGCGGGTCATGGTGCCCTGCGGGTCAAAGAGCGTTTCGCTGAAGCCCTTGAAGTAACCGGCGTCAAAGCAGTGGTATACGGCGGCATAGAACCAGTCGCTCTCCTTCACGTCGGTGAAGGGGCGGTCTTTTTTCACTGCCTCGAAGGTCACGGTGACGGTCACGTCGGAAGCGGGCATCGTGAATTTATGATCCGTGACGGCAACCGTGTTGCCCTTGGCGTCGAGCACCTTGATGCCGCTCTGGGTATACCCCGTATCCGGTGTGACGGTAAGCGTGATCTCCGCGCCCTTGGGTGCGGTCACGCGGGAGGCCGTCACAGCGCCGTGTGCCGTCTCGGCGAGAATGATCTGATAGGTGGTCTCCACACCGCCGCCGGAAACAACGGGCGTGACCGGATCGACCGGATCGGGCTTGATCGTCCGCGGGACCGTATAGCTTCCGGAGACGATCTCGCTGTCGGCATAGCCGGGCCGCCTGGCGAGGGCCTTCACGGTCATGTCGCTCGTGATAGCGACGGGGGTTTCATAGAGCCGGCTCGGCGCGCTGCCGTCAGTAGAGTAGTAGATCGCAGCGCCCTCTGGCCCGGTGATTGTCACTATGCTGCCCCGCGCCACCTCGCCGGAGGCGGGCGCCAGGGCGGGCTTTGCCAGTTGTTTCTTCTGCGCGGCCGTTCCGCTGCCGGACCAGTCTGCGCCCATCGGCGTTCCGGCGTAGCTTCTCACACTGCCCCGGACCTCCACGCTGAGCCCCGTGCCCGCCGCCTGGGCAGTGGCAGGCGCCAAAAGCACAGTGCGGGTGTAGGTCTTCTCCACGCCGCGGTTTGCGGGCGTGTGGCCCCGTTCAACCCACGTAACGCTGAACGGGACCGGCGTCGTGTCCGCGCCCACGGCGTACACGCAGTAGCTCGCCGCGGAGAGCACGTCCGCCTCATCCATATACTTGCTGAAGGTGACGTAGATACCCTCCGTCGTGTACTGCACATCTGTCACCGTCGGGGCGGAGGGATCGACCAGCGGGATGTTCACGTCCAGCTGCACCGGCAGAACAGGCAGCAGATTCTTCCCCAGCGCCGCCACCGTTGCGGCGGTGTCGTCGTTGCTGTCGCCGGTCAGGCCGGCGTACTGCGCAGTGACGTACCACAGGCCCTCGGGGACGCCCCAGCGAAAGCGCCCGTCCGCGCCGGTGATCTGGATCGCCTCACGTGGGATCAGGCTGCGCACGTCGTAGGCGGGAAGGAGCTGCGCGGCTTTCTCGGCGCACTCCGACGTGACGGGGGCTCCGTCGACGTTGCGGGCGGAATACAGCGTGACGGTCGCGCCCTCCACGGGATTTTCGAGCACGCCCTCGTAGACGACGCCGGACGGGTCGTTGGCGACTTTGTTGTTTGCGCCGTCGCCGTCGTCGTTGCCCCCCTCGCAGTCCTTGTCGCCGGTGCGGGCGGCGTGGGCGCGGAACAGCCTGCGGATGGTGTTGAACTCCGTGTTGTAGCTCTGGACCATCCGGTCAAAATCGGCGCTAACCTTCGGCGAACCGGCAAGGCTGATGACCATGCTGCCCATTGAAGAGGCGTATTCGCCGACCTTCGCATAGGGATTCTTCACAAAAGACAGCCCAAGGCTCGTGATCCCACTGATCGCGGAGGTAGACATTACGAGGCCGTCCCAGGTGCAGTAGTTCCGGTGTACCCGCTCAAAGCGCGCTCTGGCGTCCCGCACCATCTGCTTCTGCGCGTCGGTCAGCTTATAATAGCAGGGAGAGAGCTGCAAGGCGAAGAGGTCCCGATACATGTTCATGCCGATGTTGTAGCGCTTGTAATAGTTGTGCATGCCGGTCGCGATGTTGATCACGGTCGTCACGCGCGAGGCGTTGGACCAGCCAGGCGCGGCGTTTCGCCAGCTTTCGAGCTTGACGTCCTGCAGCCAGTCGCCGATCAGGCCGGATATGGGACTCAGTTCGGCGGTCCCCAGCTCGACGTAGCCCTCCCAGTCAAAGGCGTTGCTCTGCGTGTAGCTGCCGTTGTAGTGCGTGGCGGGCATGGCCATCAGGCGGCAGTCCGCGTTCTCCCCAAAGGAGGCGTAAGTGCTGAGACTGTAAGCGTTCCGGGCAAAGCCCACGAAGTCTCCCCCGAGCAGCGCCGTGACGCCGGCGCTGTGGCAGCCGTTGCCGTCGGTGAAGAAGTCCGCCGTAACGAAATAGCTGCCGGAGGACACTTCTCCGCCGTCATCCGTCACGACATCCGAGAGGATGTACTGGTCATAGACGGCGCCCGGCCGGTCCGGATAGACGATCGCCCGGTGGGCGTCGGCACAGGCGGCAAAGCGCGCCCTGTCCGAAGCGAACACGGCCCCGTCCGTATAGAGGATCGAGCGGCTGAACGCGCTGCTTTTCTCCGGCCGGACGGCGTCCAGCGCCTCCAGCCAGGCCATGAGATCCGGCGCGCCGACGGTGTCGACGCCGAATCGCTCACTGAACGAGTGCGGAGTCAGCCCGGCGTCGGCGTAGACCTGCGCAAGGCCGGCCTGCTCCTCCGGGATGCCCTGCGAGAGGTCCGCGGACCAGTTTCCGCTCTCAGGGAGGCTGTTCCGGTTCTGATAGAACCAGTCGAGCGCGTCCCCCAGCTTGTCCTGGTCGGCCTCTGTCGCCCGGTAGGTCATCGTCGCGCCGTCCGCGCCGTCCGTGACGAAGCGCAGCTCGACAGGCCGGTAGAGCACCTCGGCGCGCGTGACGGCGCTGCGGAGCGCCGTGTCCACCCGCGCGGTGAAAACGCCGTCGCCGTCCCCTTGCGCCTTGAGGAAGCGGATCTCGCCGTCGGCCGTACTGACCTTGAACACCACGGGCGTGTCCCAGCCGTCCATGGGTGCCAGCTTATCGGAGTTTTCAAAGGCGGCGGCAAAGCGGACGTTGTCCATGTATCCGTTGAAAACATAGGCGTCACCGACGTTGATCTCAAAGCTCGGGTTCCACGCCATCGTGAAGCTTTTCAGCTCCGGGCCATCGGACTGGTGGAACACCGTCAGCTTTTCCGAACTGACGCCGGAGGCGCTGACGGCGGTCAGCTCGTGGGCGGTGGCGACGCCGCCGGCTTCCGTGTCCGCGCCGTATAGCGGGACCAGCGCCGTCCAGTCGCCGTTGTCGCTCGCCGCCGAGGCAACCGGGACGCCGTTGTCATAGATCGTGACCATCTCTTCCCCCCGCGCCGTGCCGCTGAGCTTCACGGCCGGGGAGCAGACATAGGTGGAAAGCGTGGACAGAGACGCGCCGGGGCGGGAGATCGTAACCTCGCCTACAGGCTCCCGATCATATTTGGCGCCGCCCGCGCGGACGTCGGCGAAGAGGGCGACGGACATGTCGCGATCCAGACGGCCGGGCGTGAAGGAAAGCGTGAAATCACAGGGGAGGTCCACGCCGTCCAGCGAGAGGTACCAAACGCTGTGATCCTCCGTCATCTCTCCGTCGGAGAGACGCTTGCCGCCGACGGTGGCGCTTTGCAGAACGGCGCTGATATCTTCCCAGTCCTGATTCGTGCCCACGAAGATATACAGGCGGTCGAGCTTCCCCGCCGTCAGCCCGGCGTCCAGGGAGACGCACCCACTGACGCGAATCAGGTCGCTCAGGTCGGAAAAGCTGTCCGCGTCGGCCGCAAGGGTGGAGTAGGGCTGGGTGACGTACAGTGCGTTTTTGGAGGCTACGGCGTCCACCGCGTAGGCGGACAGCTCTGTGACGCTGTTCTCCGCAGCCGCGACGCTCCACTTCTGAATGTACAGATCCGGGTCCAGTCCGCCGAGCGCCGTTCCCGCGATCCCGCTGTGAAAGGCCTCCGGAATCAGCAGCGCGGTATAGCTGCCCGCGCCGTTGGGCGCGAGGAAGGCGACGTCGCGGGGCGTATCGCTGAGCATGAAGGGCTCCGAGCTCCCGACGTAGTCGCCGGTGCCGTCATAGAAGGCGAGGAAGTAGCTGCCGGTGGTGAAAGAGGACAGGCTGACGAGCACGCCGGGCCGAAGCGCCGCCTGAAAGCTTGTGCCAGCGACGCCGTCTGCCAGCGAAGCGTCGCTTTCCGCGTCCAAAATGGGCGTTCCCGTCAGCGTGCAGGACAGGCGCTCGGCATTCACCGCGGCGGTCTGGAAGAGCTGTATGTTGTACAGAGCGGACGCGCCGCACGGGGGATCGAGTTCTATACGGTCCTCCCGGTCATCGTTTACGACGCAAATGCTCAGGTCCTCGCCCAGCGCGCGGAGATAGCGGCCGACGAGCTCCGGGTCGGAGCGGGTGGTCAATTCCACGCCGACGGATAGCTGGGATGACAAAACCTCGATGTCGTTGTCCACCTGTCCGGCGGGTTCCGCGATCCGCTCCCCGGTGCGGATGGAAAGCGCGCGGCCGCCGGAGAGGACGGAAAAGGCCGCCGCCGCTCCGGGATAGATGGAAACGGTATAGACTCCGTTTTCGTCCGCCTTCGCGCTCATGCCGCGGCTGAGCCCCTTGTATTCCTGGATCACGTTGACCGTTGCGCCGGACACCGGCTCTCCGTTCAGCGTCACCGTACCAGAAACCGGCACGGACGGCTCCGCGATCCGCCGCGGCATGACCGTCAGCAGTCCGTTTTCGATCGCGCCGACGTTACATTCGGCGTCCCAGTCATAAAGCGCATAGTTGGACGAATTGACGTTGCCGCACAGGATGACACTGCAACGGTCGGCGCCGCTGACGAGCGCGGGAAGGGAAAGCCAGCTGTCGCCGGCCCGGACGGAGGCATAAAAATCGATCCCCTGCCGCATCCCGTCTGCGGTCAAACCGGTGACAGCGGCATAGGAAACGTCGGTCGCCTCCAGCGGGATGGCGGCGCCGTCCCCGGTTACGGGCCCGTCATACTTCGCGATGACCGTCGGTAAGCCGTCCACGTTGGCGTAAAGCATCAGTTTCACGTTGTCGGGGTCGGATAGCTGCCATTGCATGACAGAGATGTCGTCCGGCACGGTGGGAGCGGCATAGTATCCGCTCCAGAGCCGTTCCGGCTGCGCCGTGCCGCAGGCATCCGTCAGCCAGACCGCACCGACCACCTTCCCCGCGCCGGACGGGAACAGGACGGACACTGCGGGTTTCTGCCGCCACTGGGCAGTGAAAACAGCGTCGGAGACGACGGTAAAGGACGCACCCGCCGCATAGATAGTCCCGCCGCTGTACCAGCCGGTAAAGTCGTATCCCACGCGCGTGGGTGCATCGGGAAGGTCGATGGCCGCGCCGGCAGCGACGCCGGTCCGGTCGGAATAATCCGCACCGGACGCGCCGGTACCGCCGTCCAGCCGGAAGCGGACGGTGTAAGTCTCCGGCGCGTCGATGGTGATACGCAGGGACTTTTCGGCCGTCTGCCCGTCGCCCTGCGCCGCCCTGACGGTGAAGGCGAAGCTGCCCACGGCCGTGGGCGTGCCGCCGATGACGCCGGTTTGCGCGTTCAGCGCCAGGCCGGAAGGCAGACTGCCGCCTGAAACGGACCAGGTCAGCGGCGTGCCGTCCCCCGCGCTCCCCTCCAGCGCTGCGGCGTAAGATATCCCCAGCGTGCCGGCGGGGAGCGACGCCGTAGCGATCACGGGCGCGGAGGCCGCGCCGGAGGGGAGAAACTGCAGCTTGACCGCGGAGTAGAAATAGGTCCCGGCGTACAACGCCTCGACATAGTACGCACGCGCGCTGTTCACCTCTCCGGCGGTGAGGACGACGCCGGAGAAATAGGGGCCGCCCGCATCCTCAAAGGCCCCTCTGGCGATCTGCGGGCTCTCCTTCCGATAAAGGACGAGCGAGGCGGGGACTTCGGTGGCGGGGTCGACGTCTTCCCTCAGCATGATCTGTTCAAAGCCCGCATTGTCCGCCGTGTAGACCCCTTTGGGAAAATCAAACGACAGGCCGAAGGCGTAAGCTCCGTCGCCGTCGGCTTTGAGTTGCACCGGGTTGGCGCCCAGATCCACGACGGCAGACCCGCCCTCGGCGATGTAATAAACGTTGATATCTCCGCCCCCGGCCAGCGCCGTCATGGGCAGCAGGCTCAGGCACAGGACCAGTGCAAGGAAAAGAGACAGTGTACGTTTTCCAGGTTTTGCTTTCATATTGCTCGCCTCCGTGTATCGGTTCAGTTTTGCAAAGTTCCTATATAAAACCGATCATATTTTACCGCGGAACCTCGCCGCTTGAACAGGTAGGGAAACCCCGCCTATGCCCCCGAAGCGAGCAAAAAACAGGCTTCCCTTCAAAAAGAGAAGCCTGTCAGGGAATATTCCGTTATAAGCGACTAAATGCCGGCCATCGTGTTGTGGTACAGCTCCGTCAGCCCGGACCGGGTCGTTGCGCCGGTTTTCCGATAGATCTGCGTCACATATTTTTGGATGGTTTTGACCTTGAGGTCCATGCGTTCACCGATGACCGTCTGCTTGTCCTCTGTCAGCACCAGCTCCCGCAGCAGGGCGGTCTCCTTCGGCGTCAGACCGTAGCGCGACGCCATGGCAGCGAACCGGGTCTCCGCGTCCGGGGCAGGGGCGGCGGGCGCCTCCGACGCGGCGAATACAAAATCGCCGTTCACCGCCATCAGCACGATCAGCGCGGCCAGCCCCGCGACGTTGACCGCCATCACCGCCGCGCTCGGCAGCGTACCGATGCGCAGCAGCGCCCCCAGCAGAACCGAGGCGCTGTCGATCACGCGGCCCATGCCCGCCCAGAGGGCCGGACGCTTCGTGCCGGGCGCCAGGCGCCAGAAGACGAGGTTGTAATAGGAAACCGTGGCGGCGAGCGCGGCGTAAAAGAGGCACATATTGAGCCGGTAGGCCCCGGCGCTGCCCACCAGCACTGCGTTCAGCAGCGCGGCCAGGGCGATGCACAGCGCCGCCAGCGGCACGTATCGCCCCTCTCTCCGGTCGCCGAGGAGCGCGAAGAGCAGCAGACAGGGAATCATCATCAGGCGCGGCCATGTGTAGACGTTATATTCCACGTAGCCGGAGATAATCTGCAAATGCTGGATATAGCTGTTGTAGAACTGGAGGAACAGCAGCATGATGGCGGCGATCAGGCAGGCGAAGAGCAGCGTGCGCCGCGGCGGTGCATCGCGCCGCGCCGGCGCCTCCGCCGCCTCCGTCGGGCGCTCCGCCTTCCCCGACAGCCGCCAGGCCAGGAGGCAAAAGGCGAGCAGCATCGCCGCCGGCAGGAGCCGCGAGCGGCCGTGCCAGAACTGCAGCAGATATTGCAGCGCAATGCCCGCAGCATAGCCGACGCTGCCGACGGCGGCGACGCGCCCGCCCGCTCCGGCAAACTCGCTCATCCGCTCATACACCGCCCCGCCCAGGTAACCCAGGCAGGTCGCGGCAAGGAACGCGGTCGCCATATAGACCGGGCTGCTTTTTCCGAAGAGCATGGCTGTCACGCAAACGAAGAATGCGGCCAGGATGCCGATGCACAGCCCGCGCTCCATATGGATCCGGTGTCGCTCACGCACGAAGGCATAGGCAAAAAAACCGAGAATCACGAAGATTTGCAGGACATAGTACACCATCTCCTGCTGCTGGACGGAGAGAAACCCGTCGCCGGCATGGCTGGCGATGCGCAGCACGGACAGCATCAGAAACACATAGGCGGCGTACAGGCCTATCCGTGTCAAGATCTCTTTTGGCTTCTCCGGCAAGGCGCACACCCCTTTTTCGTTTCCGAAATAATACAATTTATTATATTGTTTACCGCCGAAAAAAGCAAGTCAGTTTGGGCAAAACAACAGTGCTCCGAAAACAAGAGGGGTGGATCGCTCCGCCCCTCGTATATTCTGTCAGGCATAAATCAGCTCGGTGAGAACGACCTCCACGGCACGGCTTTTGATTTCATTCATCTGTCCTACCCATGTCATCTGATCGGATACCTTTAATGTCTCCGATACGCCATCACATGCGGTATACTTCTTGACTAGCAGATCGAACATCTCATTTGCGGATCGGTCGATCTCCCCCAAGTGGGCGTTCAGCTTGCCCGACAGCAGCATCCCGGTGTAAATGCCGTCGTGGTATTTCTTCAAATAGCGTTTCCGCCTCATACCCCATACCCCGATCTTCGGTGCCGGCGGCGGCAGGAGATTGGGAAGCAGATAATCTCCCTCGCGGTGGTAAGTGATTTCGCTCATCGAAAAATCCTCCATTTCTTGATGCTCGGCGCGTCAATGACCTTCAAAAGAAGCTCCTCCATATCTTCTGTCGGTTCTTCTCTCCAGCATCTTGTGCCACTCTTCGTACAATGCTCTGACGAGCAGGCCGTGCTCATATCGGTCAATGATCAGCTTTTTTGGCATGTGCAGAACCTCCTTTGTCGGAGACGGATATCAGGACTATGGCCTTGTCCTTGCCCACGACGACGGACGCCCCTACGAAGAGCACCAGATCATGGACAAGCTGCGGGAGCTGGAGAAGGCTCACGACCTGACGCCGGTGGTGTTCCATTCGCTGCGCCACTGCAGTACGACGGTCAAGCTGCAGCTCAGCGGCGGCGACATCAAGGCAGTGCAGGGCGACACCGGTCACGCGCAGTCGCGCATGGTGACGGATCTGTATGCGCACATCGACCATGAGGATCGCCGTCAGCTCGCGCAGAAAATGGAGAACGATTTCTTCCAGCGCCGTGAGCAGCCCGGCACGCAGTCCGAGGACGAGAATGCCAAGCTGCTGAAGATGCTGAAGGAAAACCCGGATATGGCAAAGCTGATCATGGGGATTCTGGGAGCCAATTGAGATGTAAAGAATGCCTGATTTGTTGGAAATGTTGGAAAACTCCGGTTTTGGGGATATATGGGAATTTTCGCAGCGCTGTAAATCCGAACTTTTTAACACAAAAAGTCCCTGATTTCGGCAAGAAAACACGAAATCAGGGACTTCTCGATGGAGCTGCTGCCCAGATTCGAACTGGGGACCTCATCCTTACCAAGGATGCGCTCTACCGACTGAGCTACAGCAGCATACTTGCCCCCGATTGGGGGCAAGTGTGTGGCGACCGAGAAGGGGCTCGAACCCTCGACCTCCAGCGTGACAGGCTGGCGTTCTAACCTGCTGAACTACTCGGCCACAGGCGCTTTAATAAAATAACAAAAGTTGCGCAGGATGTCAATATGTTTTTTTAATTTTTCTTGACTTGCCCGACGATTTTTTTATACTATAGGCAGACAAACCCCGCGGAAGCGGCTGCGGCGCGCTTCGTGCAGGGGAAGGGAGGCGACCGCCGTTGAAACGAAAAATCCTTGCGCTGATGCTGTGCGCCGTGCTTTTGGCGGCGTTTTTTCCCGCCAGCGCGGCGTCGGCGGCCAGCCCGCTGGGCTTCATTTCCATCAACGACACGCTGCCGCCGGATCTGATCAACGTGGCGGTCAACTACGGCAACTCGGTCTACGTCCCCTACTGGTTGTTTACCAATTATGGACTGGGGGTCAATTACACCTATTTTTCCGCCAGTTCCACCGCCTATATGTCCAATGCCAGCAACCAGATCTTCTTCGAGCTGCCTACCGGCAAGACCTATAACAGCGACGACGTGCAGTTTGCCGCCCCGGCGATTTTCTGGGGCGGTACGGTCTATCTGCCGCTGGGCTTTGTTTGCAGCGCGTTCGGCGGCTTCACGTACCGCACCATCGGACAGAACGAGTACGGCAGCATCCTGCGCATCACCACCGGCAGCGAAATGCTGGCTGACGACCAGTTTTTCCGCGCCGCAACGCCGGCGATGAAGCGCTATTACGACGCTTACAATACAGTCGCGGAGACCCCGTCGCAGACCCATCACCCCACCGCCCCGGAACCGACCCCCACGCAGCAGCCCCGCGAAGGGGACGCCGTGCGCTTGGGCCTGGAGGGGATGCCATCGGCCGAGATGCTGGAGCTGCTGCGGCAGCAGGACATGACGGTCTGCTTTTTCCTGGATGCCCAGGCGATCCGCGACGATCCGGACATGGTGCGTCACATCGCCTGCGCCGGACACAGCCTGGGTGCCAGCTGCCCAGAGGGCAGCGAGGCCCAGATGCAGGAGACGGCGCAGCTTTTATGGGACACCGCCAGAGTGCGCACGATCTTGTACACCCTGCCGGAGGGGGCTGTCCGGCCGGACGGCGCGGTGGTCTTTCCCGCGGCGCGGACGGACATGACGGCGGATCAGCTGCGGGAGAGCGTTTACACCGTGACCAGTGAACTGGACGTCCGCAGCGGCGACCAGACGCTGATCTTCCCCAGCGGCGACGGCAGCACCGCCGCCCTGCGAATGCTGCTATATTACTTCCACGACCAGGGCTTCACCGTTGCCCCTCTGCGCGAGCCGGACGGCGACGACACCCCCATTGTGCTGAGATGAACCGAATCAAACGCAAGCGGCGCGCCCGAAAACCGGGCGCGCCGCTTTGTTATCGCAGAGAGATCCCGAACAGCGCCCGGAATTGCTCGTTGTCAGAGGCATAGCGGTAATACCTCCCGCCGGAGAAGACCGTGCCGCAGCTGTCCTCCGCGGGGCAGAGGGAAAGTTCGCTTCCGTCGGCGCACGTCAGCGTCAGAACGCTCCCAAAGGGACAGCCCGCGCCGCCGGGCAGTTCCTCCGCGCCAGAAAGCCACCCCTCCAGCTCCCCGAGGGCGGCCGGGTCCGTCAGCACGATGTCCGTGCCCTGCCAGTGCAGCTCCGCCTTCGTCAGACCGTGCGCTTCCTGCGGCGTGTAGGGAGCGGGCCCCATCGCCGGCACTGTCAGGCGGAACACACAGCTGTATGCGCTCTCCTCATAAGCCCTCTCCGATGCGATGTAGGCTCCGAGGGGGCCGAAAACCTCAATCACACCGTAATACGTTCCCGGGTCGAGCCAGTTGACCGCCGTGTCGCCGTACCAGTGCTCACGCAGCGGATGGAACTGTTCGTCATAGACGTTCAGGCCGCTTTTTCGCACCGCGCCGCCGCCGAAGGCAACGGAGAAGTCGCCGCCCAGCGTCAGCGTGGGGATGCGTTCCGGATGCACCTGCACCTCCGCCGCTGCCGGGGCTCCGTCGGCATAGAGCCAGCCATGCTCCGTCCAGGTGCGCTCATACAGCATGACCGGGTACGCCGCGGCGGACTGCCCGCCGCTGGAGACCGTCAGATAGGGCGTTTTGTTCGCCTGCGCGGTGAGGAAGGCGCCCACATCGTCCGTGCGGATGTCGATGGAGTAACCGGCCGAGGGCCGGAAAGCGCCGGCCTCGTCCGCGTGGAGCAGCAGCGCGCTCGCCGGCGCGCCCTCCCGCGCGCTGCCCCGCACCTCCAGGCAGTACGTGCCGTCGATGGGATAGCGGTAGACAAAGAGCCCGGAGCCGATGTCCTCGCCCTCAAATCGCAGAAGGTCCTCCCAGGTCAGCGCCATACCCTTTTCCGAGAGCGCCAGCACATCCTCCAGCGTCATGCGCGTCTTCTCCAGCGAAAAGGTCGCGCCGTCGGCCAGGCGGATAAAGGTGAAGTTGTCCGAGCCCTCGGCGATCCAGGCAAGCGTTTCCCCGCCGTCTGCAATGCGGAAGCGGTTGACGCGCTCCCCGTCGCGGACGGTCAAAATGTCGCCGCGCAGTTCAAAGGCGCCGAAGCCGATGTAGCTGCTGATGGGCGTCTCGTAATACTGGAACGTCCCGGCGAATGCGTCGATGGTGAGCGTGAACATATGGAAAGGCTCTTTTTCGGGGTACCAGGCGTCATCCAGCAGATAGACCCTTGCTCGCTCCGCATCGATCCCTTTGTGCATAGGCTGATCGGGCGCGCCGGTGGGCTCCGGCGTGGGCGTCACGGTGGGCACCCGGTCGTCCGGCGCCCTGATGGGGCCGGGGCGTGTCAGAAAACAGACGGCCACGACGGCGCAGACGGTCACGGCCAGCACCACAAGCCAGAACGCCGGCTTTTTGTAGTTCAGAACGGCCTTGATGCGCTCTTTGATCCCGACCTCTCCGAAGGCCAGGGGGCAGGCCCGCACCGCTGCGCGCGGGGCAGAGCAGTCCAGCAGCGCCTGGGAGTAATCCGCCCGCGCCGCGCTGCCCATGTCCCGGACGGCCTTTTCATCGCAGGCCAGCTCCACGTCCCGGCAGAACAGGACATACGCGATCCAGATCAGGGGGTTGAACCAGTGGACAGCCAGCAGCAGCCAGCCGACGAGCTTCCACCAGTGATCCCGGCGGCGCAAATGGGCGGTTTCATGCGACAAAACGGCGCTGCGCTGCGCATCGCTGAGCGCGGAGGGGAGATAGATGCGGGGGCGCAGAACGCCGAGGAGGAAGGGCGTCCGGATGCCGTCACAGAGAAAGACGTTCCCCTCCAGCGGGACGGAGGCCCGGACGCTGCGCCGCAGCGCCAGATAGCTGAGGAGAGCGTAAAGCAGCATCGCCGCCAGACCGCAGAGCCAGACTGCGCCCGCCGCGGGCAGATAGACGCTGGGCGCCGGGGCGCCCGCCGCGGCAGGAGCGTCGGAGGAGGGCCCTGCCTGTACGCCGGGGGCATACCCGGCGATCTGCGGCGTATCCAGCACCAGAAGCGGCTTTTCGCTGCCGCCGCCTGCGCGGAACACCTCCACCTGATCGCCTGTCACAGCGTCGCTGCGGGGCAGCAGGGAATAGACGGACAGGGGCGAGCGCAGCGTGAACGGGCAGATCAGCTGCACCGCCACGATTGCCCAGAGGATGCAGCGCGTCCATTTCGGCGCAGCTTTCAGCAGCGCGCGCAGCAGCATGACCACGCAGACCAGCGCGCCCGCGGCGGCGCTCATGTTCAGCAGTCGGATCAGCGCCGCCCCGAGCGGGCCGGAGAAAGCCGATTGCATCAGCGCGTTCATCCCTCAGCCCTCCCGGCGCGCGGCGTCAATGAGCGCCTGGATCTCCGCCGCCTCCGCCGCCGTCAGCCCGTTGCGGGCGGTGAAGGCCGCGATAAACGCCGGAAGGGAGCCGCCGTAGCTTTCGTTGACAAGCTGTGCGCCTTGCGCCGCGTCAAAATCCGCGCGGGAGAGCAGGCTTGTCACCGCGCCGTTTTCATTTTTGAAAATGCCCTTTTCGCAGAGCTTCCGCAGCACGGTGTAGGTCGTGGGCTTTTTCCAGTGCAGCTCCGCTTCGCACAGCTTCACCAGCGCGCCAGACGGCAGCGGCTCATGCTCCCAAATGAGCTCCGCAAAGCGGCGCTCCACCGCCCCAAGCTTCAGGTCTGTCATCGCATGGTCTCCTTTCGGTTTATTTTCGATAAACCAAGTTTATCACGAGTAAACCGACCTGTCAAGCGAAAAACATCACCGCCGCGGCCAAGGCGGCCGCGGCGGTGAGAAGCCTGCGCTGCAGTTCGTGGTTTTACAAGATGAATCCGCCGTCGGCGGTGAGGACCTGGCCGGTGACGAAGCTCGCCTTTTCCGAGGCGAAGAAGGCGATGGCCTCGGCGATGTCCTCCGGCGTGCCGAGGCGGCCCAGGGGCGTCTCCTGCGCGAGGGACAGCAGCGTTTCCTGTCCCAGCACCTGCACCATGTCCGTGTCGATGACGCCGGGGGCGACGCAGTTGACGCGGATGCCGCTGGGGGCCAGCTCCATGGCCAGCGAGCGGGTCAGGCCGATGAGGGCGGCCTTTGTGGCGGAATACACCACCTCGCAGCTGGCGCCCCGCAGGCCCCACATGCTGCTGACGGTGACGATGGCGCCGGCGTGGGCGTGCAGCATGTCGGGCAGCACGGCCTGGATGGCGTTGTAGGCGCCCTTGACGTTGACGTTGAAATAGCGGTCCCACTGCGCCTCGGTCACGTCCTGGAACTGCATCTGCCCGGCGACGCCGGCATTGCTGACCAGCAGGGAGACGGGGCCGAAGCGCGCGCGCACGGCGTCGGCCATGGCGTCCACCGCGGCCTTGTCCGCCACGTCGGCCTGAAAGGTCATTGCGCGGCAGCCTTCCAGCTCCAGCAGGGTCTGCAGCTCCTCCGCCTTGTCCCAGCGGCGCAGATAGTTGATGCAAACGGCATAGCCCTCCCGCGCCAGGCGCTGGGCCGCGGCGCGGCCGATGCCCCGGGAGGAGCCGGTGATCAGTGCGACTTTTTCCATAAAACTCACCCCATTGCCGAAAAGTGTACCACAATGTGCCGAAAAAAGAAATAGGAATTGCAAATGCTGTTTTTCTTATGGTATAATCCCCCCATTATCGGGCACAATCGGCCCAGCGAGGGACTATGAATCAGAAGCTTTTCCGACAAAACGCGCTGCCGCTGCTGGCGGCGCTGATATGGGGCACCGCCTTCGTGGCGCAAAGCGTCGCCGCGCCCTATGTGCCGCCCTTCGCCTTCAACGCCATCCGCAGCCTGATCGCCGCGGCGGTGCTGCTGCCCATCGCCCGCGCCTTTGACGGCGCCAGGCTGCGCCGGGGCGAGGCGCCGGTAAAATCCAACCCGAAGCACCTGTGGATCGGCGGGGCGCTCTCCGGCGCGTTTTTGGCCGCCGCCGCCAA
This sequence comes from Oscillospiraceae bacterium, assembly GCA_015068365.1. Taxonomy (GTDB): domain Bacteria; phylum Bacillota; class Clostridia; order Oscillospirales; family Oscillospiraceae; genus SVKR01. The sequence continues at coordinate 2,043 of SVKR01000094.1, read as the reverse complement.
TCTGCAGCAGGCCGCCATGGCGGGCACAACTGCGGGCAAGGCCGGCTTCATCACGGCCCTTTACATGGTGCTGGTGCCGGTGCTGGGGGTGTTTTTGCGCCGGCGCACGCCGGTGAAGACCTGGGTCAGCGTGGCCATCGCCGTGGCGGGGCTGTGGCTGCTCTGCTTCCGCCGGGGCGCGCAGCTGCGGCTTGCCACGGCGGACACCTATCTGATGCTGTGCGCGGTCTTTTTCGCCGTGCAGATCCACTGCATCGACTATTACACCACGGACGTGGACGGCATCCGCTTCTCCTGCGTCCAGTTTCTGGTGGCGGGCGCGATCTCCGCGGTGCTCTCGGCGCTGTTTGAAACGCTTGACTGGTCCGGGGTGCTGCGCAGCGCCGTGCCGATTTTGTACTGCGCGCTGTTTTCCAGCTGCATCGCCTACACCCTGCAGGTCATCTCCCTGAAGGACGCGGAGGACCCCACCATCCCCACGCTGCTCTTCTCACTGGAGAGCGTTTTTTCCGTGCTGGCCGGAGCCGTGCTGCTGGGAGACCGGCTTTCCGCCCGGGAGTATCTGGGCTGCCTGCTGATGCTGTGCGCCGTGGTACTGAGCCAGCTTCCGGAAAAGCCGGGAAAAAACAAATTGCAATCCCCATAGCCAAATGCTATAGTAAATAGGTCATCTGCCAATTATTTTACCTCCGCGACATGCCAGCCGCGGGGAAAGGAGTTATAGAAATGAATCATGCAGACAAAACCATGGACAAGATCGTCGCACTGTGCAAAAACCGCGGCTTCGTCTACGCGGGCAGCGAGATCTACGGCGGTCTGGCCAACAGCTGGGACTACGGCCCTTTGGGCGTGGAGTTCAAGAACAACGTCAAAAAGGCCTGGCTGAAAAAGTTCGTCCAGGAAAGCCCCTATAACGTCGGGCTGGACGCCGCCATCCTCATGAACCCCCAGACCTGGGTCACCACCGGCCACGTCAGCAGCTTTTCCGATCCGCTGCTGGACTGCAAGGCATGCAAGTCCCGCCACCGGGCGGACAAGCTCATCGGCGAGGAGTGCCCGGACGCGGACACCGACGCCATGACCTTTGACGAGATGGACGCCTTCATCGCCGGCCATGAGGAGATCGTCTGCCCCATTTGCGGCAAGCATGACTTCACCCCCATCCGCAAGTTCAACCTGATGTTCAAGACCGCCATCGGCGTCACCGAGGATTCCAGCAGCATCTGCTACCTCCGTCCGGAGACCGCCCAGGGCATCTTTGTCAACTTCGCCAACATCGCCCGCACCACCCGCAAAAAGCTGCCCTTCGGCGTGTGCCAGGTGGGCAAGGCCTTCCGCAACGAGATCACCCCGGGCAACTTCACCTTCCGCACCCGCGAGTTTGAGCAGATGGAGTGCGAGTTCTTCTGCAAGCCGGGCACGGACCTGGAGTGGTTCGCCTACTGGAAGGATTACTGCAAAAACTGGCTGACCAGCCTCGGCATCGGCGAGGAGCACCTGCGCCTGCGCGACCACAGCCCGGCGGAGCTGGCCTTCTACTCCCGCGCCACCACCGACATCGAGTATGCCTTCCCCTTCACCGACTGGGGCGAGCTGTGGGGCATCGCCGACCGTACGGACTATGACCTGGGCCGTCACCAGGAGGCCAGCGGCAAGGACCTGACTTACTTCGACCAGGAGACGAACGAGCACTATATCCCCTACGTCATCGAGCCCAGCCTGGGCTGCGACCGCGTGGCGCTGGCCTTCCTCTGCGAGGCCTACGACGAGGAGGTCGTGGACGCAGCGAAGAACGATGTGCGCACCGTGCTGCACCTGCACCCCTTCCTGGCCCCGTTCAAGGCCGCGATCCTGCCCCTGAGCAAGAAGGAAGTGCTGACCGGCCCGGCCATGGAGCTCTATCAGGATCTGGCGAAGGACTTCATGGTGGACTACGACGAGACCGGCTCCATCGGCAAGCGCTACCGCCGCCAGGACGAGATCGGCACCCCCTTCTGCGTCACCGTGGACTTCCAGACCGTGGGCACCGAGACCGAGGAGGCC
>SVKR01000093.1 GCA_015068365.1 Oscillospiraceae bacterium | reverse complement strand
AGCCGTCGTCAAACTCGATGCCGCCGGAGGCGGAGAGGATCGCGGAGTGGTTGATGAACACGCCCTTGCCGAATTTGACCCGGTTGCCGAAGTCGCAGATGAAGGGGGTGAGGATGCGCACGTCGTCCAGCGTCCGGCCGAACAGCTCTTCCAGACAGGTCACATACGCCGGATCGTCCGGCATGGCGGCGTTGGCCTTTGCGCACAGGACGCGGGCGCGCATCATCTCATCGACGGCCTCCTTGAAATACGGCTCGCGGACGTCGGTGGGGCCGCCGCGGTCCATCAGCTCGTAGACATAGCCCTTCGGGTAGTCCATGGCGCTTCCCTCCCTCAAAGAAGCCCGCCCGCGCTCAGCCAGCGCTTCACGGCGCCCTCGCTGTCCGCCGCGCTGCTGCCGGTGATGGACAGGCCGCTTTTCACGACGGCGCCGGGGCAGGTTTTCTTGATGTCGCGCTCGCTGCCGCCCATGCCGCTGCCCTCGTTGGTGCACAGGGGCAAAATGGTCTTGCCGGTGAAGTCGAACGCCTCCAGGAAGGTGAACACCGCCATGGGCATGGTGCCCCAGTAGTTGGGATAGGCCAGCACGATGGTGTCGTAAGCGTCGATGGAGCCCGGCAGGCGCACCAGCTCAGGCCGGGCCTTGGCGCGCAGATCGCGCTTGGCCTCGTCGATGCAGGTCATGTAAACGGGAGAATAGGGGTTTTTCATCTCGATTTTGAACATGTCCACCGGGATCAGGTCCCTGATGATGTTGCAGACGATCTCGGTGTTGCCCACCTTCACATAGCGCATCGCGCCGCCGAAATAGTTTTCATCCGCGCGGGAGAAATAAGCGATCAAAGTTCCGGCCATTGCCTTGCCCTCCAAATCTTAGTTTTGTTGTCTTTAGGATAGCATCTTGCTATTGCAAAGTCCAATCGAAACAATGTGTAATTAATTGAAAATTTAAATAATTCAGAGGTGCGCCATGACGACAAAGCAGATCGACTACTGTATCGAGCTGGCCCGGACGCTGAATTTCAGCCGGGCCGCCGAAAACCTGTTTGTGAGCCAGCCGACCTTTTCCTACCAGATCCGGCTGCTGGAGGAGGAGATCGGCTTCCGGGTCTTTGAGCGCAGCGGCAAGGGCGCTGCGCTGACCCCGGCGGGCGCGCAGTTCGTCTCGTTTCTGGCCGGGATGCGGCAGGAGCTGAAGCGCGCCATCGAGCAGGGGCAAAATTTCAGCGCGAAATACCGGGACAGCATCTCCATCAGCCTGATGGTGCGGCAGGCGCTCTGTTTTCTCCCGGAGGCCATGCGTCTGTTTGCCGAGGCGATGCCGGATGTGCTCCTCACGCCGGTCTTTCAGTACGAAAACGGAATGGAATCCTTTTTGCGGGGCGAGGCGGATGTCGTCTTTGCGCTGCAGGAGCAGACGCGGCAGCTCGCGGGTACGAGGGTGCATGAGCTGTTTGAAAGCCGGATCTATCTGATCGCGGACAGGGCCGATCCTCTGGCGGAGAAGAATCTGATCTGCGAGGCGGATCTGTACGGGCGCACGCTGATGGTCGGCGGCGGCTCTCCCGCCGCGCTGAAGGCGGTACAGCACCGGCTGACCGCCTCCGGCAGGATCGACTGGTTCAACAGCCCGGACCACGACACGACGCTGACCAACGTCGCCGCCGGGCGCGGCGTCTGCCTGGCGCCGGGCTTTCTGAACGACCACAGCGGCAAGTTCGCCTGGATCCCCTTTGACTGCGATGAGCGCTTCTCCTGCGTGCTGTGCACCCACCGGGACGACAACAGGGCATCGCTCAAAGCCTTCCTCCGCATTTTGAAAGAGCTGTACGACAAGGCCGTCGCCTTCCCGCTCTGACCCTCTGCGCCGCCCCGGGGACGGGCCGGGGCGCAGCAAAAAGCTCCCGCACATCGGTTTTCCGCCGATGTGCGGGAGCCTTTTCCTGTGTCCTGCGTTCTGTGTCCTGCGTTTTTCTGTCATTCCGGGCGGGCGGCCCGGCTTCCGGCTGCCTCCTCCATCATCTGGAGGACCTTCTGCGCTGAGCGCTCGATGGACAGCGTTCTGGCCAGGGCGATATAGTCGCAGCCGGCGGCGTACAGGCGGTCGCGGTGTTCATACCAGTACTCGATCTTTGAGACGAGGTCAACGGCGTTGCCCGCTTCGTAGCGGCTATGATCCGTAAGCGCATAGTCCGATGTCGAGGACAGCGCGCTGTCTGCAATGATGGGGACGGTGCCCTGCGCGAAGGCCTCCATGCAGCCCATGCCCTCGATCTCCACATTGGCGCAGTGGACATAGAGGTCCGCCCGGCGCACCTCTCGCGCGAGCTCCTCCTGTCCGTAAAAGCGCAGGATCGGCGGGTTCGGCAGGCTGGCGCCCAGCTTTTTGTATTCCTCCTCCAGCGGCCCCCGTCCGGCGAGGATCAGCTGGATCTCCGGTGCGTATCTGCTCTCGCCCACGGCGCGGAGCAGGGTCTTCTGGTCTTTTTCGTTGGAATAGCGGCCCACGCTGATGATCGTGAAGCGTTCGTTTTTGTCCCGGCCGGGCTGCTCGGCAATGCATTCCGCCGGGATCCCGTTTGAGATCACACAGAGCTTTGATCTGTACCCGCATTGCTCCAGCCGGCGGCGGACTTTTTCCGTGGGGCACTGGATCGCATAGCAGTACTGATAGACCCCCCAGCGAAACACGTTCATGATGTTCCGGTTGGAGAGCCTGAAGTCCAGAATCGGGACGGACGCCGTCATATTCTCCGGGTACAGATGGTACGTCCCGGTGATCGGCAGGCCCTTTTTGTGCGCCGCCTTCGCCACCTGGACGCTCAGCGGAAAGGGATCTTCGATGTGCACGATGTCAGCCCATGAAAGCGCCTCGTTCACGACGTCTGCGTCGGGTCTGGCAAAGTAGTAATTCTGCTTTTCCATGATCCCGTCGACCAGCGGGATGTGCATCACCGGAACGGAATAGTCGGAGATGCCGCCGCGGTCTGACGCCAGCACCCTGACGTCCACTCCCATACGCAAAAACTCTTTTACGAAGCGCTGCGTGGAGATGGAAAGCCCGTTGCTTTTATTAAAATATTCTCCGCAAACGATCAGAAGCTTCATATTCCGATGGTCCTTTCCGCTCCGGCGCCGGTGATAATGATTATCGGATGGCGAAAACAATCGTTACTTCGATTGTTTTCGCTGCCAAACGACACGTTTGGCAGCGAATGATTTGAAAAATCATTCGCCCGATGCTCATTGCAATGAATACATGGCAAAACAGCGTTGCTGTT
>SVKR01000092.1 GCA_015068365.1 Oscillospiraceae bacterium | reverse complement strand
GAATCCGCCGGCTCCACCGCGACGACCTTGACGGCCGGGTTCTGAGATTTCAGAAACTCTCCGACGCCCGTGACCGTGCCGCCGGTACCGACGCCCGCCACGAAGAAGTCCACGGCGCCGTCGGTGTCCGCCCAGATCTCCGGGCCGGTGGTGGCCCTGTGCGCGGCGGGGTTGGCCGGGTTGACAAACTGCCCGGGGATGAAGCTGTGCGGGATCTCCTTGGCCAGCTCCTCCGCCTTGGCGATGGCGCCCTTCATGCCCTTGGCCCCCTCGGTCAGCACCAGCTCCGCGCCGTAGGCCTTCATCAGCTGGCGGCGCTCCACGCTCATGGTCTCCGGCATGGTGATGATGAGGCGGTAGCCCTTGGCCGCGGCCACGGAGGCCAGGCCGATGCCGGTGTTGCCGGACGTGGGCTCGATCAGCACGCTGCCGGGGCCGATGAGGCCCTTGGCCTCCGCGTCCTCGATCATGGCCTTGGCAATGCGGTCCTTCACGCTGCCGGCGGGGTTGAAATACTCCAGCTTGGCGAGGACTTTGGCCTCCAGCCCCAGGGCCTTTTCCAGATGCGTCAGCTCCAGCAGGGGGGTATTCCCGATCAGCTGATCGGCGGATGTATAAATCTTGCTCATGACAGTTCCTCCAGTTCGATTTTTAATAACCTATAAACCCGATATGTTTATTATGATTTGCACTATAAACCCATTTTCCCCGTTTGTCAAGAGATTTTTTCATTGAAATCATACTTTCCTTCAGGTATGATAGGTAAAAAGGAGGCGGCACTATGCTGATTTCAACAAAGGGGCGCTATGCGCTGCGGGTCCTGGTGGACATGGCGGAGCACCAGACCGCGGGCTACCTTCCGCTGAAAGAGGTGGCCCAGCGCCAGGAGATCTCTGAAAAATATCTGGAGAGCATCGTGAAGGAGCTGGTGAAAAACGGCGTTCTGACCGGCGTGCGGGGCAAGGGCGGCGGCTATCGCCTGTGCGCGCCGCCGGAACAGATCCGCATCAGCGACGTATTGAATTATATGGAGGGCAGCCTGGCCCCCGTGGCCTGTCTGGAGGCCGGGGCAGGCCCCTGCCCCCGGGCGGCCGAGTGCCGGACGCTGGAGTTCTGGCGTGGTCTGGACGAGGCCATCCGCAATTACGCCGCCGGCTTCACGCTGGCGGATCTGATGCGCCGGGGCCAGCCGGGGAACGACTATATTATATAAGGTGCCGTCCCGCTGCCGGGCAGGGCTCGCCAAAGCGCAGCCCCGGCGAAGCGCTTAGTTATAGATTCAATCTATATCCAAGTATTTTAATAGGATATTGGACAAACAGGTTTTTATCGGGTATGATCGGACCATCAAAAAAACACAGGAGGTTCCGATCATGTCCAAGTTTAAATTTGAAACCCTTCAGCTCCATGTGGGCCAGGAGCAGCCCGATCCCGCGTCCGACTCCCGGGCCGTGCCCATCTACGCCACCACCAGCTATGTCTTCCACAACTCCCAGCACGCGGCTGACCGCTTCGGTCTGGCCGATCCCGGCAACATCTACGGCCGCCTCACCAACTCCACCCAGGGCGTTTTTGAGCAGCGCATCGCGGCGCTGGAGGGCGGCGTGGCCGGCCTGGCAGTCGCCTCCGGCGCGGCAGCCATCACCTACACCATCCAGGCCCTGGCGGCGAAGGGCGAGCACATCGTCGCCCAGAAGACCATCTACGGCGGCACGTCGAGCCTGCTGGCCCACACCCTGCCCCTCTACGGCATCGAGTCCAGTCTGGTCAACGTCCACGACCTGAAGGAAGTGGAGGCGGCCATCCGGCCCAATACCAAGGCGATCTACGTGGAAACTCTCGGCAATCCCAGCAGCGACATCCCCGATATTGACGCGCTGGCAGAGATCGCCCACGCCCACGGCCTGCCGCTGGTCATCGACAACACCTTCGGCACGCCCTATCTCATCCGCCCGCTGGAGCACGGCGCGGACATCGTCGTCCACTCCGCCACCAAGTTCATCGGCGGACACGGCACCACCCTGGGCGGCGTCATCGTGGATGGCGGCAAGTTCGACTGGGCAAAAAGCGGTAAGTACCCCTGGATCAGCGAGCCCAACCCCAGCTACCACGGCGTGAAGTTCACCGACGCGGCCGGCCCCGCCGCCTTCGTCACCTACATCCGGGCGATCCTGCTGCGCGACACCGGCGCCTGCATCTCCCCCTTCGCGGCCTTCCTGCTGCTGCAGGGGACCGTGACCCTCTCCCTGCGCCTGGAGCGCCACGCGGAGAACACGAAAAAGGTCATCGACTATCTGGTGAAGCACCCGCTGGTGGAAAAGGTCTACCACCCCTCCCTGCCGGACCATCCGGACCACGCGCTGTACGAAAAGTACTTCCCCAACGGCGGCGGCAGCATCTTCACCTTTGACATCAAGGGCGGCAAGGACGAGGCCTTCAAGTTCATCGACGCGCTGGAGATCTTCTCCCTGCTGGCCAACGTGGCGGATGTGAAATCCCTGGTCATCCACCCGGCCACTACCACCCACTCCCAGCTCACCGACGCGGAGCTGGACGCCGCCGGCATCCATCAGAACACCATCCGGCTTTCCATCGGCACGGAGCACGTCGACGACATTCTCGCCGACCTGGACAAGGGCTTTGCTGCCGTGAGCTGAAAGCCGCCCGCTTTCACGCGCAAGGAGGCGCGGAACCATGTCTGACAAACGCATTCTCACCGTGCAGGACATCTCCTGCGTCGGCCAGTGCTCGCTGACCGTGGCGCTGCCGATCCTCTCCGCCGCAGGGCTGGAGACCGCCATTTTGCCCTCCGCGGTGCTGTCCACCCACACGGCGGGCTTCACCGGCTGGACCTGCCGGGACCTGACCGACGACATCCCCGGCATCCTCGCCCACTGGAAGAGCGAGAACATCGCCTTTGACGCGGTGTACACCGGCTATCTGGGCAGCACCCGGCAGATCGAATTGGTGAAGGAGATCTTCTCCTCGCTGCGCCGCGAGCCCTTCCTCGGCATCGTGGACCCCGCCATGGCCGACGGCGGCGCGCTGTACCCGGCCTTTGACGCGGCCTATGTGGCGGCCATGAAGACCCTGGTGGGCGCGGCGGACATCATCCTGCCCAACATCACCGAGGCCTGCTTCCTCACGGACTTCCCCTATCGGGAGCAGTATGACGAGGCCTACATCACCGAGCTTCTGGCCCGCCTGCGCGCCGCCGGAGCAAGGACCGTGGTGCTGACGGGAGTGGGCTTCACCCCGGAGACCACCGGCGTGGTGGTGCTGGAGGGGGAGCAGCGCCGCTATTACCGCCACCGGCGCATCTCCAGGGGCAGCCACGGCACCGGCGACGTGTACGCCGCCGCTTTCGTGGGGGCCCATCTGCGGGGCAAAAGCGTCTATGACGCAGCGGTCATCGCCGCGGACTACACCGTGCAGTGCATCGAAAACACCATCGGCGACCCGGAGCACTGGTACGGCGTGAAGTTTGAGCCTGTCCTGCCGGAGCTCATCCGGCGATTGCAGGCATGAGGAAACCGCCCGGACGAATCCGGGCGGTTTTCCGCGTTCAGGAGGCGCTGATCTGCTTTTTGATCTGGCCGATGGCGTTTTTCTCCAGCCGGGAGACCTGGGCCTGGGAGATGCCGATCTCCCCCGCCACCTCCATCTGCGTCCGCCCGTCGAAAAAGCGCAGCGCCAGAATGTGCTTTTCCCGGCGGCTCAGCGCGCCCATGGCCTGGTCCAGCGCGATCTGCATCAGCCACTGCTCGTCGGTGTTCTTCGCATCGCCCACCTGGTCCATGACGGTGATGCTCTCCCCGGCGGCGGTGTAGACCGGCTCGTACAGGCTCACCGGGTCGCAGATGGCGTCCATGGAGAACACCACCTCGCTGCGGGGAATACCCAGCGCCGCGGCGATCTCCTCCACCGTCGGCTCGCGTCCCCGCTCCGCCGTCAGCCGTTCTTTCGTCTGCAGGACCCGGTAGGCCGTGTCCCGCATGCTGCGGCTGACCCGCAGGGGGCTGTTGTCCCGCAGATAGCGCCGGATCTCCCCCGCGATCATTGGAATGATAATTGGATGTTGAGATAGTAGAAAGGACGGTCATTATGACTCGCAAACAAGCTATCTCAACTGCCATTCAAGCGCTTTCAAAGGAGGGCAGTAATCAAGAGGCGATTCAGGTTCTCCAGACAATGTCTGACGAATTGCCGCTCAATAGATGGTCCGAAACCGCCATCTATGATTCTGTGGAGCAATTCATTCTCGACCACGGGCGAGTTCCAAACGCTTCGGATTTCAAGCTGCGCGGTCTTCCTCCCCATCCCGTCATCAAGAACAGATTTGGAATCACGGTTCAAGAGTGGCTGGCAGAACACTACCCGGTCGAAAAGCCGGATTCTGAGGTGCTTCGAAAGAATGTCACCGATCCATTTATTACAGAGTATCTGCGTCTCAAGCCATGCAGCGGTGAAAAGTTTGATGCCATGCGATCTACAGGTATTCCCTGTTGGTTCACGGTTGCGCAGCATAACGGTACGACTCGCTGGCGTGCTTTATTAGAAAAGCTTGATCTCCCCATCTATAACAATCTCCCGCCTCAGCAAGCAGTAAAGCGGGAATACAAGGTCAGTATCCATGTTGACCCCGACTTTTTGGATGCGATTGTTGGATGTGATTGATTGATGTAACGGCATATCATGTAACTAACACTTAACGCATCTCAATACCGTTTTCAGAGTTGCAAGCAGTTTTTTCGCATGTTATAATTGAGCCATAAAACAAAATACGGCAGCGCAAGAGAGCGCCAACTCTCCTGCGCCTGCACAGGTGAACAGTCCACCTACACAACGGGAATCCCCGCACCGCAGGGATAGTATAACGCTATCTTTCTGCCTTTGCAAGGGGTTATCATCCCCGTATCTCAACACGTCGTGTAGGTCAAGACCTGCACGGCGTGTTTTTTGCTTTCAATCCACAAATGGAAGGAGGTACACCCCATGCCACGATCCCCACCAATAGAAAAAGTGCGCTCGCGGATGCCGTTATCATCCGCGGGCGCGGCGGGAAGACAAATCTGCAACGATTCCATTCCCGCCCCTACTATCGCACACGATAAATAAAAATGCAAGGGGGTTATATAAATGACCAAAGCAAACAAAAAACTATTTTCATTACGGAGGTAAAAATGGGTCTGAAATATGCGGATTTATGCAAAAACTGCGGGAAGCATAAAACGAAGGATCCTTCGGGCATTTGTGCAGCATGCCGCAGGAAAGCCAAAGTTGGAGATCGCTCCAAGCGGCCATGCAGGAATTGCGCTCGAAAGCTTACCAGCAGCAAAGATGGCCTTTGCGGTACTTGCAGGCAGGGCTTCGTTCGCAGCGGCTATACTTACGAAAGCCATCTTGTTCGAGCAATTGAACAGGCGAAAAGCACCCAACTGATTCTCGAGCTTCGTCTGGATGGGAATTCTTTTGCAAAGATTGCAGAAAAGGCCGGAATTCCTGTTAGTCATGTATTCAGGTCGTTCGAAGACGCCATGGGATGGAAGTCGAAAGGCCGGCGGATTGACTATGTCGATGGAGAAGTTTATTCTTCCGAGGAAGCAAAGGACACCATCTAACCATTTGTGAATGGGCAAATCTCTAATTCAGGGGGAAGGCAGAAACGCCTTCCCCTTCATATAAAGTCTCGAAAACCAAGCTATGGAAAAACGATGAGATCGTCAAATTGATTAACATTGCTTTTCAGTGGAGGACATAGAGGACCCTGTCAACATTTACGAGGGGAAAACTGCAATCGGATTTGGAAAATTATGCGGATACTTCTGCGGCAAGAATGCATTTGAGCAGATTGCAACAGGAAGACCTGCTACTAGCATTGAATACAAGATACATAAGTGCGGAAGAGAGCCTTCGAATTTCCTGTTTGCGAATACGCCGAAGGGGGCCACTTCCAGCACGGTTACATTCAGCATTCTTCAGACGGCGATTGAAAACGGCCTCGATCCGTATCGCCATCTCAAGCATGTTTTTACTGAAGCTCCAAAACTGGTAGCGGCAGGAGAAGACTGGGTAAACGCTCTGCTGCCATGGAATGCGCCGATTACCTGCCGCGCCGGCGCTGCCCGTTAAGATTGAACGCGGTTTTCTTTTACGCTTACCTTATTTCACTTCTTTCTGAATGCTAATCTGAAATACCAGAACGGCTCTGTCCTAAAAGACGGAGCCGTTATTCTGGCATCGCTATCGGGCTTGTTGTCCTCGATATGTTGTCATAGCGTGTTCATCACCGACAGTAAGTCCTGATAGTTGTCAACATTATGATACTTCACATGACTTGTGGACAGCTCGTTGAAGATCTTCTTAGCACAGTCGATTTTTGCCTTTTCAATCGGCTTAATGTTTAGGCTGTTCATAGTGCCTTTGGTCTCTGCAATGAAGTAGATGTGCTTAACCGTCCCCTCGTTGAACGCAATTGCCCAGTCGGGGGAATAGTTGCCAACGGGCGTCGGGATCGCAAAGCCCTTCGGCAGCTTCGCATAGACGCAGACCTCCTGCGCGGCATCGAGGTCCTGCACAAACTTCCGCTCTGTGCTCTGTCCGTCCTGCGCATATCCGTCGGTGAACACATAATCTTGAACGGCTTTGGTCGCTCTAAATGCCTTGTCGAAGCTCTGATTGTTTTTCTCTGCAGTAAAGATGGTGCTGTCATACTCGCCCTCGATTTGGTCATAGGTGATATGCTCCACAATCATTGTGGCTTTCTGCTCTTTAATCAGCTTTACCACCTTGGAAATGAATTCTTCCGGATTGTGTT
>SVKR01000091.1 GCA_015068365.1 Oscillospiraceae bacterium | reverse complement strand
GATCAACAAGGGCTACTTCGATCCCAACGGCATGGCCCTGGGCAATGACGAGGTCAAGGCCAACTTCATCGCCGGCAAGACCGCGTTCTACCAGAACGGCTCTTGGAACTGCGGCGAGATCAACGACGCCGAGGGCAACTTCCAGGCCGCCCTGTTCCCCGTGATGGATTCCGCCAAGGCCACCTACGGCCAGGTCATCGGCGGCCCGAACGACGCGCTGGCCGTGTCCGCCTCCTCCAAGCATCTGGACATCGCCTCCCAGGCCGCCTTTGAGCTGGGCAAGGCCATCTGCCACTACGGCTACCTGGCCGGCTCCGGTCTGCCCGCCTGGACGCCCGACTATGACACCGCCGAGGTCAAGCCCCTGGTCGCCGACGTCGCCAAGATCGTCGCCGAGAGCGAGGGCATGGTCCTGTTCGGCGACAACGCCATGAGCGCCGACCCGGCCAACACCTACCTCGACTATGTCTCTCAGGTCTACGGCTGCGAGATCGACGGCGAAGGCTTCGTCGCCGGCCTGACCAAGGATCTGGGCTGACATAGCGCATACCGCGCCGCCGCGCATCATGACTGAATGAAACCGGGGGCGGCTTTCTCAGACGGTCCAGGGATCTGGGAAGGCCGCCCTTTCGGCATACGCCCTGACGGGAAGGGGTAAAGAAAACCATGAACAAACTGTACAGCAACCGACTGCGCATTCTCATCTTTCTGCTGCCCGCCCTGATTTTGTTCTGCGGCGTGCTCATCGCGCCCATCGTCGTGTCCGTCTACTACAGCTTTTTCGACTGGAACGGCATCGGCGCCAAGACCTTCATCGCGTTTTCCAACTATAAGGAGCTTTTCACCAGCGACGCCATCGGCTTCACCAAGGCCCTGGGCAACTCGCTGCTGCTGGCGCTGCTTTCCGTGGTGATCCAGCTTCCGCTGGCGCTGGGACTGGCGCTGGCTCTGGGCAAGGGCATCAAGGGCGAGCGGGCCTTCCTCTCCATCTACTTCATGCCCGTGCTGATCTCCTCTGTGGTCATCGGCCAGCTCTGGCTGAAGATCTACAACCCCGACTACGGCATTCTGAACGTGCTGCTCCGCTCCGTCGGACTGAGCGATCTGACCCGGATCTGGCTCGGCAAGACCGAAACGGCGCTGGGCGCGGTGCTGGTTCCGGTGCTGTGGCAGTATGTGGGCTATCACATGCTGCTGCTTTACGCCGGCGTCAAGTCCGTCCCCACCGAGCTGCGGGAGGCCGCCATGCTCGACGGCGCCACCGACGGACAGGTGAACCGCTACATCGTTCTTCCATATATCAAGCCCATCCTCCGCATCAGCGTCATCTTCGCCGTCACCGGCTCGCTGAAGAGCTTTGACCTGATCTACGTGCTCACCAACGGCGGGCCGCTGCACGCCACCGAGGTGCCCAGCACGCTGATGATCAGCATGCTCTTCCTGCGCAACCGCTACGGCATGGGCAGCACCATCGCCGTCATGCTCATCATCCTCTGCTTCGGCTTTGCCCTGCTCATCAGCGCGATCTTCCGGGAGGACAAGTGACATGAAAAACACCAACAAAACCGCCCGGGTGCTCATCTACATCGGGCTCATCGTCTGGGCGCTGGTCAACCTCTTCCCGGTGTACTGGATGTTCACCTTCTCTCTGAAGGACAACGCCGAGATCTTCGGCGAGAACGTGGCCGGTCTGCCCCAGCACTGGCTGTGGTCGAACTACACCAGCGCGCTGAAGACCGGGAACATGGGCGTCTACTTCCTCAACAGCGGCATCGTCGCGGTCATCACCATCCTCATCACCCTGGCCGTGGCGCTGATGGCCACCTTCGCCCTGACCCGCCTGATCTGGAAGCGGCGGAGGACCATGAACAAGTTTTTCATGCTGGGCCTCACCATCCCCATCCACGCCTCCATCGTCCCGGTGTACGTGACGCTGTCGCGGCTGCACCTGCTGAACACCTACGCGGCGCTGATCGTGCCCTACGCGGCCTTCTCGCTGTCCATGGCGATTCTGGTGTGCACCGGCTTTATGAACGAGATCCCCCGCGAGCTGGACGAGAGCGCCTGCATCGACGGGTGCAACACCTGGGGCATCTTCTTCCGCATCATCGTGCCGCTGATGAAGCCCGCGGTGGCCACCGTGGGCATCTACACCTTCCTGCAATGCTGGAACGAGCTGATGTTCGCCAACATCTTCATCAGCAAGGCCGCGCTGAAGACCCTGCCCGTGGGCATCCAGGCCCTCTCCGGGCAGTACACCACCGCCTGGGGCCCCGTGGGCGCGGCGCTGGTGGTGGCCACCTTCCCCACGCTGTTCATTTACATCTTCCTCAGCAAAAAGATTCAGGAGAGCTTCATCGCCGGCGCGGTGAAGGGCTGACACGAAACCGACCGATCCCGGGGGACGCGGCGCGCCTCGACGCCCCGCCGTCCCCCGTATGCGTAAGGAGCACTGCATGGACCGTAACGAAGCAAGAGCAAAGGCCGCCGCGCTGGTCGGGCGCATGACGCTGGAGGAAAAGGCCTCCCAGCTGCGCTACGACGCCCCCGCCATCGAGCGGCTCGGCATCCCGGCGTACAACTGGTGGGGCGAGGCGCTGCACGGCGTCGCCCGGGGCGGCACCGCCACCAGCTTTCCCCAGGCCATCGGCCTGGCCGCCACCTTTGACGACGCCCTGGTGCAGGCACTGGGGGACGCGGCCGCCACAGAGGGCCGGGCGAAGTACAACGCCCTGTCCGCCCGGGGCGACCGGGACATCTACCACGGCCTGACCTTCTGGGCGCCCAACATCAACATTTTCCGCGACCCCCGCTGGGGCCGCGGCCAGGAGACCTACGGCGAGGACCCCTATCTCACCGGGCGGATGGGCATGGCCTACGTCCGGGGGCTGCAGGGCGAAGGGCCGGTGCTGAAATCCGCCGCCTGCGCCAAGCACTTCGCCGTGCACAGCGGGCCGGAGGCCCTGCGCCACCGCTTTGACGCCCGCGCCACCCCCAAAGACCTGGAGGAGACCTATCTCCCCGCCTTCCGCGACCTGGTGACAAAAGCGGGGGTGGAGGCCGTCATGGGCGCATACAACCGCACCAACGGCGAGCCCTGCTGCGGCAGCAAGTTCCTGCTGGTGGACACGCTGCGCGGCGCATGGGGCTTTGCCGGGCACGTGGTGTCCGACTGCTGGGCCGTGCGGGATTTCCACACCGGCCACCTCGTCACCGACTCGCCCCAGGCCTCCGCGGCGCTGGCCCTGTCGATGGGCTGCGACTTAAACTGCGGCTGCACCTATCTCTTCATCGTCCAGGCGGTGGAGGAGGGCCTGGTGCCGGAATCCGCCGTCACCGAGGCCGCCGTGCGGCTTTTCACCACCCGCTATCTGCTGGGGCTGATGGAGGGCAGCGAATATGACGCCATCCCCTACGACGCCGTGGAGTGCCCGGCGCATCTGGCGCTGGCGCACGAAGCCGCGCTGAAAAGCTGCGTGCTGCTGAAAAATGACGGCATCCTGCCGCTCAATGCCGACGCCGTCGGCACGCTCGGGGTCATCGGGCCCAACGCCAACAGCCGCGCGGCTCTGATCGGGAATTACCACGGCACCTCCTCCCGCTATGTCACCGTGCTGGACGCCATACAGGACGCCATGGAGGGCAAGGGCCGGGTGCTGTATTCCGAGGGCTGCCACCTCTGGGCAGACCGCGTCGAGCACCTTGCCCAGCCGGACGACCGGCTGGCGGAGGCCCGCGCCGTCGCCGCGGCGAGCGACACGGTGATCCTGGTGCTGGGCTATGACGAGCACTATGAGGGCGAAGAGCCGGACGACTCCAACTCCGGCGACGCCGGCGACAAGCCGGATCTGCTGCTGCCCGCGCCCCAGCGGCGGCTGCTGCACGCCGTGCTGGACGAGGGCAAGCCCACGGTGGTGCTTCTGATGGGCGGCAGCGCCATGGACGTCAGCGAGGCGCAGGAGCGCGCAGGCGCCATCCTGCTGGCCTGGTACCCCGGCGCGCGGGGCGGCACGGCCGTGGCCGAGCTGCTGTTCGGCAAGGCCAGCCCCTCCGGCAAGCTGCCCGTCACCTTTTACCGCAACGCGGCTCTGGATGAGCTGCCGGAGTTCACTGACTATTCCATGCGCAACCGCACCTACAAAAACTACGCCGGCGAGCCGCTCTATCCCTTCGGCTACGGGCTGAGCTATGCCAGAATGCGCCTCACGGCCCTGGACGCCGGGCGGGAGCGCGCCAGAGTGCGCGTGCGCAACGACAGCGCCTTTGCCGCCGACGAGGTGGTGGAGGTCTATGTGAAGGACGAAGCCAGCCCCGACGCCCCGGTCCACCCCGTGCTGGCGGGCTTTGCCCGCGTGTCCCTCGGGGCGGGGGAGGAGCGGGAGGTCTCCCTGCCGCTGCACGCCGACGCCTTCACCGTGGTGGGCGCAGACGGCGTCCGCCGCCCGGGCAGCGGGCGCTGGACGCTGTACGCCGGCTTCAGCCAGCCGGATGAGCGCAGCGCCGCCCTCACGGGGCAGACCTGCCTGCGCGCAACTTTGACTTGATAAGGGGATGCGAAATGCTGTATATTGGAATCGACCTGGGCACCTCGTCCGTCAAGCTGCTGCTGGTGGACGAACACGGCGCCATCCGCAACACTGTCAGCCGGGACTATCCCATCTCCTTCCCCCGCCCGGGCTGGAGCGAGCAAAACCCAGACGACTGGTGGGACGCCTGTCTGGACGGGCTGAAGGCGCTGCTCACCGGCAATGCCGCCGGAGAAGTGGCGGGCATCGGCGTGGGCGGACAGATGCACGGTCTGGTCATCCTGGATGAAGCCGACGCCGTCATCCGCCCGGCCATTTTGTGGAACGACGGGCGCACCGGGGAGGAGACGGACTGGCTCAACACCGCCGTCGGCCGCGAGCGCCTGAGCGAGATGACCGCCAACATCGCCTTCGCGGGCTTCACCGCGCCGAAGCTCCTGTGGCTGAAAAAGCACGAGCCGGAGCACTTTGCCCGCATCGCAAAGATCATGCTGCCCAAGGACTACATCAACTACCGCCTCACCGGCGTACACGCCTGCGACTGCTCCGACGCCAGCGGCATGCTGCTGCTGGACGTGGCGCACCGGCGCTGGAGCGCCGGGATGCTGGACATCTGCGGCGTGAAGGAAGCGCAGATGCCCCGCCTTTACGAAAGCTATGACGTCATCGGCACGGTATCGCCCGCCCTCGCCGCGGCCCTGGGCCTGCGCCCGGGGGTGCAGGTGGTGGCCGGGGCCGGGGACAACGCCGCCGCGGCGGTGGGCACCGGCACGGTGGGCGCGGGGGGCTGCAACATCTCCCTGGGCACCTCCGGCACGCTGTTCATCTCCTCCGACCGCTTCCGCGTCGACCCGCACAACGCGCTGCACGCCTTCGCCCACGCCGACGGCGGCTGGCACCTGATGGGCTGCATGCTCTCGGCGGCGTCGTGCAACAAGTGGCTGTATGAGGACATTTTCCGCACCCGCGACTACGGCGCGGAGCAGTCCGCCGTCGCGCCGGAGGCGCTGGGGCACGGGCGGGTGTATTTCCTGCCCTACCTCATGGGCGAGCGCAGCCCCATCAACGATGTCAATGCCCGCGCCGCGTTCGTGGGCATGAGCATGGACACCACCCGCGCCGACATGGTGCAGGCGGTGCTGGAGGGGGTGGCCTTCGCCATCCGCGACAGCTTTGAGGTGGCAAAGGCCATCGGCCTGGACATCCGGCGCAGCAAGCTGTGCGGCGGCGGCAGCCGCTCGGACGTGTGGCGCACCATCTTCGCCAATGTCCTGGGCATCCCGCTGGACCTTGTGAAGACCGAGCAGGGCCCGGGCTACGGCGCGGCCATGCTGGCCATGGTGGGCTGCGGCCGCTTTGCCACGGTGGCCGAGGCCGCCGCGGCGCTGGTGGAGGTGGCCGGGACCGTGGAGCCGGACGCCGCCCTCACCGCGCTTTATGACGCGCAGTATCAGAAATTCCGCCGCATCTATCCCGCCATGCGGGAGCTGTTCCCGGCGATCCGATAATGATTATCGGATGGCGAAAACAATCGTTACTTCGATTGTTTTCGCTGCCAAACGACACGTTTGGCAGCGAATGATTTGAAAAATCATTCGCCCGATGCTCATTGCAATGAATACATGGCAAAACAGCGTTGCTGTT
>SVKR01000090.1 GCA_015068365.1 Oscillospiraceae bacterium | reverse complement strand
CCGGTTGTCGTCCGGCTCGGCCAGCAGCTCGCGCACGTCCCCGTCGTAATCGCCGGGGCGGTTCAGCGTGTCCAGGCCGATCTCCGCGCCGCGCACGGCCTTCATCAGCGCCATTTCAAACGTCGGCGCGATGGCCATGACCTCGCCGGTGAGCGGCTCGAAATACAGCCGGTCGGCGGTATCGTAGTCCGTCGAGACCGTCTCGGGGTTGTTGTTGACGATGACAACCTCATAGCCCAGCGCTTTCAGTGTATGAACGCACTGCACAGAGGAATAGTCAAACTCGATGCCCTGCCCGATGCGGATCGGGCCGGAGCCCAGCACCAGAATGACAGGCTTTCCGCTGCGCGGGAAAGCGCGGGATTCGCAGTATCGGTCAAAGGTGGAGTAGAAATAGGGCGTTTCCGCGTCGAATTCGGCGGCGCAGGTGTCCACCATGCGGTAAACGGCCTCGCGTTTTTCACAGGGCAGCGCCGATGCGCCGGAAAGGTGCAGAAGTGCTGCATCCGTATAGCCAAGGGTTTTCCCTGCATCGTATTGCTCCGGCGTCAGGCCGCCGGCGAGGGAACGCTCAAAGTCCGCGAGCTTTTTGATCTTGTGCAGGAAAAACCGGTTGATGCGCGTGACGGCGTGGATCTCCTCCACGCCCACGCCCGCCTTCAGCGCCTCGAAGACCGTAAACAGGCGGTGGTCGTCCACACGCCGCAGCCGCTCCAGGACGGGCGCGGCTTCCTCCGGCGCGCGGTTTAAGGTGTCCATCCCGATCTCCGCGCCGCGCACGGCCTTCATCAGCGCCATTTCAAACGTCGGCGCGATGGCCATGACCTCGCCGGTGGCTTTCATCTGCGTGCCAAGCGTGCGCGAGGCGTCGGCGAACTTGTCAAAGGGCCATTTGGGAAACTTGACGACAACATAGTCCAGCGCCGGTTCAAAGCAGGCGCAGGTCTTGCCGGTGATGTCGTTTTTGATCTCGTCCAGGGTGTAGCCCAGGGCAATTTTTGTCGTGATCTTGGCGATGGGATAGCCCGTCGCCTTGCTGGCCAGGGCCGAGGAACGGGACACCCGGGGGTTTACCTCGATGACCGCATAGTCAAAGCTGTCCGGATCCAGTGCCAGCTGCACATTGCAGCCGCCCACGATGCCGAGGGCGGTGATGATAGAGAGCGACGCGCTGCGCAGCATCTGATACTCTCTGTCGCTGAGGGTCAGCGTTGGAGCCACGACGATGCTGTCGCCGGTATGGACGCCCACGGGGTCCACATTCTCCATGGAGCAGACGGCGATGGCGTTGCCCGCGCCGTCCCGCATGGTCTCGAACTCGATCTCCTTCCACCCGGCGATGGAACGCTCGATCAGAATCTGCCGGATGGGCGAGGCCTCCAGCCCCGTGTGGGCGATGAGCCGCAGCTCGTCCGGGTCGTGGGCGGTGCCGCCGCCCCCGCCGCCCAGCGTAAAAGCCGGACGCACGATCACGGGATAGCCGATCCGCGCCGCGACGGTGAGGGCCTCCCCCTCCGTCACCGCGATATCCGAGTCTACCACGGGCTGCCCGATGGAGAGCATGGTCTCTTTAAAAAGCTTGCGGTCCTCCGCGCGGGAGATGGCCGCTGCGCCGGTGCCCAGCAGGCGGACGCCGTATTTCTCCAGGATGCCCGCCTCGCTCAGCTGCATCGCCAGCGTCAGTCCGGTCTGCCCGCCGAGCCCGGCCAGAAGCGAATCGGGCCGTTCCATGCGGATGATGCGCTCCAGCGTTTCGAGCTTCAGCGGCTCTAAGTAGATCGCGTCCGCCATGGCCGGGTCGGTCATGATGGTGGCAGGGTTGGAGTTGCAGAGGATCACCCGGACGCCCGCCTCCTTGAGCACACGGCAGGCCTGGGTGCCGGCATAGTCGAATTCCGCCGCTTGGCCGATGACGATGGGGCCGGAGCCGATGACCAGCACATTTCTGATGCTCTGATCCAGCGGCATTACAGGTTCCCCCCTTCCATCAGCGCAAAAAAGCGGTCAAAAAGGAAAGAAGTGTCCTGCGGTCCGGCACAGGCCTCCGGGTGAAACTGCACCGTGAAGGCCCGCATTTCCGGATAGTCGATCCCCTCGCACGTTCCGTCGTTGGCATTGGCAAAGCTGACGCGCCCGCCGGGAACGCCCTTTGCCACCGCATAGCCGTGGTTCTGACTGGTGATGTAGGTGCGCTGCCCCGCCACTTCCTTCACCGGTTGGTTTACGCCCCGGTGGCCGAACTTGAGCTTATAGGTGCTGCCGCCCGCCGCCAGCGCCGTGAGCTGATGGCCGAGGCAGATTCCGAACAGCGGCACCGCGCCCAGGAGCTTCTGAATCTGCGCGATTTGAAACGCGCATTCTGCCGGGTCGCCGGGGCCGTTGGAGAGCATCACGCCGTCCGGCCTTGCCGACAAAATCTCCTCCGCCGCGGTCTGTGCCGGGTAGACCGTCACGGCGCAGCCGCGCCTTTGCAGCTCCCGGAGGATGTTCCGCTTCATGCCGTAATCCAGCAGCGCCACGCGATGGCGCTGCTCCCCATCCGCGGTATAAGTCTTTGGCGCGGCGCAGGTGACCTCCGCCACGGCATCTGCCACCCGGTATGCCGCAAGAGCGGAAAGATCCTCCGGCACGGCGGAGCAGAGCATGGCGTTCATAACGCCCCGGTCGCGCAGCGTGCGCGTCAAGCGCCGGGTGTCCACGCCGCAAAGGCCGGGGATGCCTTTCTCTTTCAAAAAGGCGTCCAGCGTCCCATCGCTGCGGAAATTACTGGGGGCGTCGCAGCACGCGCGCACGATGTAACCGCGCACATGGGGCTCCCCCTCAAAGTCCGCCGGGATGACGCCGTAATTGCCGATCAGTGGGAAGGTCTGCACCACGATCTGCCCGGCATAGCTGGGGTCGGTCAGCGTCTCCAGATAGCCGCACATGCCCGTGGTGAACACCAGCTCGCCCACGCAGTCCGTCTCAGCGCCGAAGCGCTCGCCTTCCAACACCTGTCCGTCCTGCAGGACCAGATAGCCCTTTTTCATGTCCGTTCCCTCACTCGTATTCCACCGTTGCGGGCGGTTTGCTTGTAACATCATAGAGCACCCGGTTGACGCCAGGGACCTCGTTGACGATGCGCACCGAGACCCGGTCGAGCAATTCCCAGGGCAGGCGCACCCAGTCCGCGGTCATGAAATCCTCGGTCTGCACGGCACGCAGCGCCACGGCGCGGTCATAGCTGCGCCCGTCGCCCATGACGCCGACGCTTCTGAGGTTGGTCAGCGCCGCGAAATACTGACTGGCGTGCCCTTCCAGCCCCGCCCGCGCCATTTCCTCGCGGAAAATGGCGTCGGCCTCGCGCAGGATGCGCAGCTTTTCTTTTGTCACCGGCCCGACGATGCGCACGGCCAGGCCTGGTCCCGGGAAGGGCTGGCGGTCTACCAGCGCCGGGGGCAATTCCAGCTCGCGGCCCAGGGCGCGCACCTCGTCCTTAAAGAGCAGCCGCAGCGGCTCCACGATCTCCCGGAACTGCACGTCTGCGGGCAGGCCGCCCACATTGTGGTGGCTCTTGATGACCGCCGCGCCGCTGCCGCCGCCGGACTCGATCACGTCCGGGTAGATGGTGCCCTGGGCGAGGTAGTCCACGCTGCCGAGCCTGCCGCTCTCCTCCTCAAAAACGCGCACGAATTCCCTGCCGATGATCTTGCGTTTATCCTCCGGACGGGAAATGCGGCTCAGCTTTTTCAGAAAGCGCCCGGCGGCGTCCACGCGCACAAAGTTCAGCGCCCTTTCCGCGAACGCTGCCTCCACCGCGTCCCCCTCGCCCTTGCGCAAAAGCCCGTGGTCAACGAAAATGCAGGTGAGCTGCCTGCCCACAGCCTCGGACAAAAGCGCCGCGCAGACCGAGGAATCCACGCCGCCGGACAGCCCCAGCAGCACCTTCCCGTCCCCGATGCGCTCCCGCAGCGCCCGGACGGACGATTCGCGGAAGCGTTCCATCGTCCACGTCCCTTTGAGGCCGCAGATGCGGAAGAGAAAGTTTTTCAGCAGATCCAGACCGTACTGCGTATGCTTGACCTCCGGGTGGAACTGCACGCCGTAAAAGCGGCGGCTATCGTCCCCGATGGCGGCGTTGGGGCAGGCTTTCGAGCGGGCGATGACGGCAAAGCCCTCCGGAATGCGCGCCATATAGTCCCCGTGGCTCATCCAGGTAATGCTCTGCGCCGGAAGGCCCTGAAATATGGGGCTTTCGGTGTCGAACTGCGTATCGGTTTTGCCGTATTCCCGTGCGCTGGCGTCCTGCGCCGCGACGACCTCGCCGCCCAGCCGGGCAGAGAGAAGCTGGCATCCGTAGCAGATGCCGAGGATGGGGACGCCCAGAGCAAACACCCCCGGGTCCACGTCCGGCGCGCCGGGGGCATAGACGCTGTGCGGCCCGCCGGTGAAGATGATGCCGGCGGGCGCAAAAGCCCGGATGTCCGCAAGCGGCAGATCGTGGGGGCGCACCTCGCAGTAGACATGGCATTCCCGGACGCGGCGGGCGATGAGCTGGTTATACTGCCCGCCGAAATCCAAAATCAAAATCCGTTCATTCTCCATAGTTCAGTCTCCCGTTGCCTCGCAGAGTTCCGCCGCGCACGGCGGAATAAAATCAAATCCATTTTTGCCGGAAACCGCGCTTTTCGGCAAAAATACGCATCGCGGAGCGAGTGTGCCCTCTCCCGCAGGGCGCGCGAGCGTAGTGCATCTTTTCAGCGCGTAACCCAGCGAAGCGGTTGCGCGCTGATTTAGTTTGCAACGTACATCTGTTGATAGGGGTTGGCGCTGTCCGGCGTCACGACTGTAAAGGGCGCGTCCAGAATTGTGCGCTCGTCCAGACCAAAGCCCGCGCAGTATTCGCGGAGATACGGCGCGATCTCCTTCAGGTCCTCCGGCGCCGCGGCCCGGGCCGTCACCTGTTCGGGAAAGAGAATGTTCTCGCACTTCGAGCGCAGGAACAGCTTGCCGCCGTGCATCCCCGTGCAGGGGAAATTGCTGACGATGGGCCGGGCGTCGGTGTGCAGGCCGAGGACGATGATGAGCCCGCCGGCCTGGTACTCGCCGAGGAAGGAGCCGGCGCGCCCGCCGATCACGATGACCGGGACATGGTCCTGATATGCCTTCATGTGGATGCCCGCGCGGTAGCCCGCGTTGCCCCGGACATAGATCTTCCCGCCGCGCATGGCATAGCCCGCCGTGTCGCCGATGCTGCCGTGAATCAGAATGGTCCCAGCGTTCATTGTGTCGCCGACAGCGTCCTGGGCGTTGCCAAAGACCTCGATCTCCGCGCCGTTGAGATAGGCCCCCAGCGCGTTGCCGGGGACGCCGTGGATGCGCACGGTGCGCTTGCCCATCCCGGCGGCGATGAAGCGCTGCCCCAGGCAGCCGCTGATCTCCACGTCGCCGCCGCCATTGCGCAGCAGCGCGTTCAATTCGCTAAAGTCCATGCCGGTCGCATCAATGCTCCGCATCATACGGCACCTCCCAGTTTCTGCGCTCTATATGCTCTTCCCAGCGGGAGGAGCGTCGGATCCCGGCTGATCGCGTCGAAATCAATGGCGGAAAGCGGCGTCCGCTCCCGGATGAGGGCGGTGTAGATGCCCGCGCGCTTCACATCGCCCACGAGGATGAAGCCAGTCAGCACGCCGTCTTTCGCAAAGAGCTTTTTGCAGCCGGTTTCCGTCACGTCGCTGTAAACGGGCTGCGTATACGTTCCGGCGCTCATGATGTGCAGACCGAAAAAGCCGATGGAATTCATCTTCATCCCGGTGTCAAAGGTTTTGCTTCCGCCGGCCATGTTCACCCCGGCGCATGTGCCCTGCATCGCAGCCGCGGGAAGCACGGCCAGCACGCCGGGGGCGCCGGACGTAATATCCCGGCACTGCGTGCAGTCTCCCGCCGCCCAAATATCCGGAAGCGAAGTGCGCAGCGTCTCGTCCACGCAGATGCCCCGTTCCACATCGCAGCCCGCCGCGGCGGCAAGCCGGGTCTCCGGCTTCACGCCCACGGCGATCACCAGCACGTCAAAGTCCACCGTCGTCCCGCTTTTCATGCGGGCGGACGCTCCGTCAAAGCGCTCCACCGTGTTTCCCAGCAGCAGCCGGACGCCGTTTTTCGCCAGATGCCGCTCCAGGATCGCCGCGCTTTCACCGTCCAGGCTGGCGCTCATGGCGTGGGCAGCGAGGTCGCAGACCGTGACGGATTCAGTGCGGCCATGCAGCCCCTCGGCGCATTTCAGGCCGATAAAGCCCGCGCCGATGATGAGCACCCTGCTCTGCTTTGTGACCGCCTGCTCCAGCGCCTTCGCGTCGGCCAGCGTTGTGAAGAACTGCCGGTGCGGCACGGTTTCAAGTCCTTCAAACTTCGGGCAGACCGGCGCGGAGCCGGTGCAGACGCAAAGCGCGTCGTAGGTGAGCGCCGCGCCGCTGTCGAGGCTGACGGTGTGGCCCTGGGCGTCAATCGAGACCGCCCGCGTTTCATGCAGAACGGTCACGCGGTTTTTCTCATAAAAGTCCGCGCCGCGCCAGCTCATGCGCGCTTCATCCGTCTTTCCCTCCAGATAGTAGGAGATCAGCGGGCGGCCGTAGTTGGAACTGGCCTCCGCCGTCACAAGGGTGATCTCTCCGTCCGGATCGACGCTGCGGATGCCCTCGATGCAGCTGACGCCGGCGATGGACCCGCCGATGATGACATATCGCTTCATGCCGTCTCCCCCCGTTCCTCATAAACGATCGCCCCGTTGGGGCAGCCCGAAACGCACGCCGGTGCGCCGCAGGCATTTTTGAGGCACAGCTCGCATTTCATCGCCGCGCCGTCCGGCCCCGGCTGCACGGCCCCGTAAGGGCAAAGCAGCACGCAGGTCAGGCAGCCCACGCACTTGTCGCGGTCGATGCAGACTGCGCCGTTTTCCATATGCAGCGCGCCGGATATGCAGCCTTTGACGCAAAGAGGGTCCGTGCAGTGCCGGCAGGACACCGCATAAGTGATGCTTCCCCCTCCCTCCACGCGGATGCGCGGAAAAATGGCTTTGCCCTTTAAGGCCACCGCCATGTCCCGGGCGCCGGAATTGGCAAAGGCGCAGTTATATTCGCACAAATGGCAGCCAAGGCACCACTGTTCATTCACATAGACACGTTTCATGGCTTATTCCCCCGCGTGTGAGATTCCGAGGATTCTCAATTCCGTTTCGTTCAGTCCCACGCCCCGCAGCATCAGGCGGTTGCCTCGCAGCGCCTCGATGGAATTGATGCCCATACCGCCCATCATCTCCATGATCTCGTGCCGCCAGGCAGTCATGAGATTGACGAGCCGCTGCGCGCCGAGGTCGGGGTTGAGGCGCTTTACCAGGTCGGGGCGCTGGGTGGCGATGCCCCAGTTGCACCGGCCGGTCTGGCAGGTACGGCAGAGGTGGCAGCCCAGCGCCAGAACGGCGGCCGTTGCGATGTAGCAGGCGTCCGCTCCCAGGGCAATGGCCTTCACCACGTCGGCGGAGGAGCGGATGGAGCCGCCCACCACCAGCGAAACGCTGTTACGGATGCCTTCGTCCCGCAAGCGCTGGTCCACGCTGGCCAGCGCCAGCTCGATGGGGATGCCCACATTGTCCCGGATGCGCGTGGGCGCCGCGCCCGTGCCGCCACGGAAGCCGTCAATGGCGATGATGTCCGCGCCGGAGCGGGCAATGCCGCTGGCAATGGCGGCGATGTTGTGGACGGCGGCCACCTTGACGATGACGGGTTTCTTATGCCCCGTGGCCTCCTTCAGCGACCAGACCAGCTGGCGCAGATCCTCAATGGAATAGATGTCGTGGTGCGGCGCGGGCGAGATGGCGTCGCTGCCCTCGGGGATCATGCGGGTGCGGGAAACGTCCGGCCCCACCTTGGTCCCCGGCAGGTGCCCGCCGATGCCCGGCTTGGCGCCCTGCCCCATCTTGATCTCGATGGCGGCGCCCGCCTCCAGATAATCCTCGTGCACGCCGAAGCGCCCGGAGGCCACCTGGACGATGGTGTTGGGCCCGTATTGATAAAAGTCCTCGTGCAGTCCGCCCTCGCCGGTGTTGTAGCAGATGCCGAGCTCCGTGGCCGCCCGGGCCAGAGAGGCGTGGGCATTGTAGCTGATAGAGCCATAGCTCATGGCGGAGAACATCACCGGCATGCTGAGCTCCAGCTGCGGCGTCAGCTCACATTTGAGATTGCCATGTTCGTCCCGCTCCATTCTGTCCGGCTTTTTCCCCAGGAACACCCTTGTCTCCATGGGCTCCCGGAGGGGGTCGATGGAGGGGTTCGTCACCTGGGAGGCGTTGATGAGGATCTTATCCCAGTAGACCGGCAGCGGCTTGGGGTTGCCCATGGAGCTGAGGAGAACGCCGCCGGAGGAGGCCTGCTTGTAGATCTCCCGGATGGTGTCGCCGTCCCAGTTGGCGTTTTCCCGCAGCCGGCAGTCGCTGCGGACGATCTTCAGCGCGCGCGTGGGGCACAGGGACACGCAGCGCTGGCAGTTGACGCACTTCGACTCGTCGGAGATGATCCGGTCCCGGCCCGCGTCATAGAAATGCACCTCGTTGGCGCACTGTCGCTCGCAGACGCGGCAGCGGATGCAGCGCTCGTCATTGCGTACGACCTCAAATTCCGGATAGAAATACTGGATGCCGCTCACACCTCCACCCCCTCTCTGACCTTCACGATGACCGGCTCGCCGCCGGCGGGCGCATACAGATTTTCCGCCGCCGGCTCCATGGCGCGGATGGCCGCCTCCTCCGAGGCGATATAGACGCGGTCGCCCTTTTCCGCCGTCACCATGCTGCGCAGCTTCAGCCGGTCGTTCAGCGCCATCAGCCCGCCGGTGAAGCCGAGGACGATGGAAAACGGCCCCGTGATCAGCAGGCTGGGGAACACCGTGCGCAGATACCGAAGCTGCTCCCGCTCCTCCGGCGCGCGGCGTTCAATGGTGCTCCAGAAGGGCGCGGCGATCACAGAAGCGGTTTCCTCAAGCGTCAGGCCCTGTTTGCGCAGCAGGAAATCCGCGATATAGGTGATGACCTCCGTGTCCGTCTGGAGCGTACATTTATATCCGTACATTTCAATGCACCGCCGGTTGGCGTCGTAAGAGGAGATCTCCCCGTTGTGCACCACCGTCCAGTCCAGCAGGGCGAAGGGGTGCGCGCCGCCCCACCAGCCGGGGGTGTTGGTGGGATAGCGCCCGTGAGCCGTCCAGCAGTAGGCGCCGTATTCCTCCAGGCGGTAAAACTCCCCCACGTCCTCCGGGAAGCCCACGGCCTTGAACACGCCCATGTTTTTCCCGCTGGAGAACACATAAGCGCCCTTGATCTGCGTATTGACTTGCATGACGACGCGGGCGATGTACTCATTTTCGTCGATCTGCATGCTTGCCAGCACGCTGCGCAGCGGCGTCACGAAATAGCGCCAGATGAGAGGCTCGTCCGTGATGGCGGGGATCGTGCGGGTGGGGATCACCTCGGCCTTCACGATCTCCAGCACGCCGCGCAGATAATCCTCGCAGGCATGGCGGACCGCCTTATCATTGAAAAAGAGGTGCAGCGCGAACAGCTCCTTATACTCCGGATAAATGCCATAGGCCGCGAAGCCGCCGCCGAGGCCGTTGGAGCGCTCGTGCATGGGGCGCATGCTCTCGATGATCTTCTCCCCGCTCATGCGCTCGCCGTTGCGGGAGATCACCGCCGAGATGGCGCAGCCGGATGGGTTGCGGAACTGACCTTCCAATAGACGCATACAGCATCAACTCCTTATCGAAATCCAAACGAAAAAGAGCAAAGGCACCCTTTGGAACGCGCACGGTTCCAAAAGAGCGCCTTTGCTCTTTGCCACAGAATACTCCACCGGCGGCGGCTTGTCAATGCGCCTGCCCGCACAAAATTTGCGAAACGCGAAAAAAACTTTTTTTGCAATTTGCCTGTTGACAAGCCCTTTTTTTCGGAGTAACATGACGCCATCGAGAGACAACGATGTCTGTCCGGCTTCCCGTCGGCACATCGTTGTCTCTCTTTTTGTTTTCAGATTGAAAGGAGCGATCATGATGTCAACCGTACCGGAATACTTCGCCAGCAAGGTCTTTGACGACAAGGTCATGCGCGCTATGCTGCCGGAGAAGGCATACAGATCTCTGCGCCAGACCATCGACCAGGGCAAGCCGCTGGATCTGCAGCTTGCCAATGCCGTGGCCGCGGCCATGTGCGCCTGGGCCGTGGAGCAGGGCGCCACCCATTTCACCCACTGGTTCCAGCCGCTGACCGGCATCACCGCGGAAAAGCACGACAGCTTTATCAATCCGGCGCCGGACGGCCGCGTCATCATGGAGCTGACGGGCAAGGCGCTCATCCAGGGCGAGCCGGACGCCTCCTCCTTCCCCTCCGGCGGTCTCCGCGCCACCTTCGAGGCCCGTGGCTACACGGCGTGGGACCCCACCAGCTATGCCTTCATCAAGGAAAAGACGCTGTGCATCCCCACGGCCTTCTGCTCCTACGGCGGCGAAGCGCTGGACAAGAAAACGCCCCTGCTGCGCAGCATGGAGGCGCTGAACCGCCAGGCGCTGCGCATATTGAAGCTCTTCGGCAGCACGGAGGTCCGGCGCGTCGTCACCAACGTCGGCCCGGAGCAGGAGTACTTCCTCGTGGACCGGGAGATGTACCTAAAGCGCCGCGACCTCATCTACACCGGGCGCACGCTCTTCGGCGCGAAGCCGCCCAAGGGGCAGGAGCTGGAGGACCACTATTTCGGCGCCATCAAGCCGCGGGTGCAGGCCTATATGGACGAACTGAACGAAGAGCTCTGGAAGCTCGGCGTGCTGGCCAAGACCGAGCACAACGAGGTCGCCCCGGCCCAGCATGAACTGGCGCCCATCTACGCCACCACCAACGTCGCCACCGACCACAACCAGCTCACCATGGAGATCATGAAAAAGGTGGCCCGGAAGCACGGTCTGGTCTGCCTGCTGCATGAAAAGCCCTTTGCCGGCGTCAACGGCTCCGGCAAGCGCAACAACTGGTCCATGTCCACGGACACCGGCGAAAACCTGCTCTCCCCCGGCGAAACGCCCTATGAAAACGCCCGGTTTCTGCTGTTTCTCGTGGCCGTCATCAAGGCGGTGGACGAATACGCCGACCTGCTGCGCCTGGCTGTCGCCACGGCGGGCAACGACCACCGCCTCGGGGCCAACGAGGCGCCGCCCGCCGTAGTGTCCATGTTCCTCGGCGATGAGCTGACCGCCGTGCTGGAGGCCATCGAGACCGACAGCCCCTACGCCGGCGCGCGCAAGCAGAAGCTGAAGCTGGGCGTGGACATTCTGCCGCTGTTCACCCGCGATACCACGGACCGCAACCGCACCAGCCCCTTCGCCTTCACCGGCAACAAGTTTGAGTTCCGCATGGTGGGAAGCAACGACTCCATCGCCTGCGCCAACGTCATGATCAACGCCTCCGTGGCGGAGGCGCTGCGCCAGTTTGCCGACGCGCTGGAGGGCGCGGAGAACTTTGACGAGGCGCTGCACGCGCTCATCAAGGCGCAGATCGTCGCCCACAAGCGCATCATCTTCAACGGCAACGGCTATGACGACGCCTGGATCCGGGAGGCAACGCAGCAGCGCGGTCTTTCCAATCTGCGCACCACGGCGGACGCCCTGCCGCGGCTGCTGGATCCGAAGAACGTCGGGATGCTCATCCGGCACAAGGTCTTCTCTGAAAGCGAGCTGCGCTCCCGCTATGAGATCCAGCTGGAGAACTATGTCCGCACCGTGCGCATCGAGGCGCTGACCATGGCGGATATGGCGCGGCGGGAGATCATGCCGGCCATTGCCGCCTACACCGCCGCGCTCGCTGACGGCGCGGCGAAGAAGAAGGCCGTCGATCCGTCGGTCTCCTGCGCCTATGAAGGCAGAGTGGTAAAAAAGCTCTCCTGTCTCACGGACTGCGCCGACGGAAAGACCGAGGCGGTGGAAAAAGCCGTAACGGAGCTGGATGCACTGGCTGACGTGACAGCCCAGGCCAACTTTGTCCGCGATACCGTGCTGGTGGCCATGGCGGAGCTGCGCGCCGTCTGCGACGAGGCCGAGACGCTGACCGCGGCGGAGTACTGGCCCTTCCCGACCTACGGAGACCTGCTCTTCGGCGTATAACGCTTCAAATCGGGCCCGCTTCGCTGGGCTCCGATTTGAGAAGGCAGCACTGCGCTCCCCGCACTCGCTTCGCTCGCACAGTCCGCTCCGTGAGAAGAATTTTTCGCCACGCACATGTCGCGGCGAAAAATGATTGAATTTTATTCCCGCCTGCGGGCGGGAACTCTGCGAGGCCAGTTAAAAAAAGGATCGCCGCCACCCCGCCAAGAGCTGCGACGATCCAAAGCAGTAACGGAGGGCAATGCCAACCATCACTGCCCTCCAATGTAGCAAATTTGCTTTTACCTGTCAAGGAGGGATACTGTTATGTCTGTTGAATTCTGGTTTCTGATCGGCGCTGCGCTGGTCTTCTGGATGCAGGCGGGCTTCGCCATGGTGGAGACCGGCTTCACCCGCGCAAAAAACGCCGGCAACATCATCATGAAAAACCTGATGGACTTCTGCATCGGCACGGTGGTGTTTTCGCTTCTGGGTTACACGCTGATGATGGGCGAGGACGCCTTCTTCGGCCTCATCGGCGTGCCGAATCTGGACCTGTTCACCCATTTCAAAGCGTTTATCGCCTCTCCGGCGGAGGGCTTTACCGACGCCAGCTATTTTGTTTTCAATCTGGTCTTCTGCGCCACCACCGCCACCATCGTCTCCGGCGCCATGGCAGAGCGGACGAAGTTTTCCGCCTACTGCGTCTACTCCGCCGTCATCTCCCTGCTGATCTATCCCATCGAGGCCCACTGGATCTGGGGCGGCGGCTGGCTGAGCGCGCTGGGCTTCCACGATTACGCCGGCTCCTGCGCCATCCACATGGTGGGCGGCATCGCGGCGCTCATCGGCGCGGCGGTCCTTGGCCCGCGCATCGGCAAATACGGAAAGGATGAGACCGGCAAAATCGTCAAGGTCAACGCCATTCCCGGCCACTCCATCCCGCTGGGCGCGCTGGGCGTGTTCATCCTGTGGCTGGGCTGGTACGGCTTCAACGGCGCGGCGGCCACCACGGTCAGCGAGCTTTCGAGCATCTTTCTGACCACCACCATCGCGCCCTCTGTCGCCACCTGCACGACCATGCTCTACACCTGGATCAAAAACGGCAAGCCGGACGTAAGCATGTGCCTCAACGCCTCCCTCGCCGGACTGGTGGGCATCACCGCCGGCTGCGACGCGCTGGACGCCGTGGGCGCCGCCGTTGTGGGCGTCGTCTCCGGCATTCTCGTTGTGGTCGTCGTCGAGGTGCTTGACCTGAAACTGCACATCGACGACCCGGTGGGCGCGGTGGGCGTCCATTGCGCCAACGGCATTTGGGGCACGCTGGCCGTGGGGCTGCTGGCCAATCCCGACGCCCCGGCCGGGCTGCGCGGACTGCTCTACACCGGCGATGCCGCCCAGCTCGGTCTGCAATTTCTCGGCTTTGCCGCCGTGGCGGCCTGGGCGGCGGTGACGATGCTGCTGTTTTTCCTGCTGCTGCGGAAGCTGAACTTCCTGCGGGCAGCCCCCGCCGATGAGCTGGCGGGCCTGGACAGCAGCGAGCACGGTCTGCCCAGCGCCTACGCCGACTTCATGCCCGCCGTGGACCGCTACGCGGAGTTCGGCACCGGCGAGCAGATCGTCGCCGTCACCGGCACGACGCCGCCGGCAGAGGCCATTCCGGTGAAGCGGGAGCCGGGCTTTGGCGAGCATAAGTTCACCAAGGTGGAGATCGTCTTCAAGGAGGAGCGGCTCTTCGCCCTCAAGGACGCCATGAACAAGCTGGGCATCACGGGCATGACCGTCTCCCACGTCATGGGCTACGGCATGCAGAAGGGCCACACGGAGTTCTACCGCGGCGTTGCTGTGGAGACGGACCTGCGCCCGAAGGTGCAGGTGGACATCGTTGTGTCGGCCATTCCCGTGCGGGACGTGATCGAGACGGCCAAGCGCGTGCTCTACACCGGCCACATCGGCGACGGCAAGATCTTTGTCTACGACGTGGAAAACGTGGTAAAGGTCCGCACAGGCGAAGAAGGCTACGACGCATTACAGGATGTGGAATAAATCATAAATTTTGGGAGGAAGCAGCCATGCAAAAGCTGGAACAGCTCTATGAGGGCAAGGCAAAGAAGGTCTTTGCAACGGAGGATGCGGCACTGCTGATCGTGCAGTACAAGGACGACGCCACCGCCTTCAACGGGAAGAAAAAGGGCACCATCGCCGGAAAGGGCGTCATCAACAACCGCATGAGCAATTACCTGATGCGCCGCCTGGCATCCGCCGGGGTCCCCACGCATTTCGTGGAGGAGCTGAGCGAGCGGGAGACGCTGGTCAGGCGCGTGCAGATCGTGCCGCTGGAGGTCATCGTCCGCAACCTGTCCGCCGGGAGCTTCTGCCGCCGCTACGGCTTTCCCGAGGGCGTCCGCTTTGCCCGGCCAACGGTGGAGTTTTCCTATAAGAACGACGCGCTGGACGACCCGCTGATCTGCCTGCCGCACATCTTCGCCATGGAGCTGGCCACAGAGGCCGAAATGGCCGACATCCGCCGCTATGCCCTGCAAATAAACGCGCTTTTGTCGGAGTTCTGGGAAAGCTGCGGCGTGACGCTGGTGGACTTCAAGCTGGAGTTCGGCCGCCTGCCGGACGGCACGATCATTCTGGCCGACGAGATCAGTCCGGACACCTGCCGCCTCTGGGACAGCGAAAGCGGAGAAAAGCTGGACAAGGACCGCTTCCGCCTGGACCTCGGCGGCGTGGAGGATGCCTACGCCGAGATCATGCGCCGCCTTGAAGAACATGAGAAAGCTTAACGAAGCCTGCGGCGTTTTCGGCGTTTTTGCGCCGGTGCGCGGCGATCTGGCGCACCTGGCCTATTACGGTCTCTACGCCCTGCAGCACCGCGGCCAGGAGAGCGCCGGGATCGCGGTGAACGACGACGGGGTGTTCCGCGCCTGGAAGGATCTGGGGCTGGTGAACGAGGTCTTCACCGCCGGGCGTCTGGCCGATCTCGGCGAGGGCAGCATCGCCGTTGGGCACGTGCGCTACGCCACCACGGGCTCGGACAGCGCCGTCAACGCCCAGCCCCTGCTCATCAACCACCGCAAGGGGCGCATGGCCCTGGCCCACAACGGGAATCTCACAAACGCGCAGGCCCTGCGCGATGCGCTGGAGGCCCAGGGCTCCATTTTCCACACGACCACCGACAGCGAGGTCATCGCCTATATCATCGTGCGGGAGCGGCTGCGCTGCGGGAGCATCGAGCAGGCTGTCGCGGCGGCAATGGACACGCTGGAGGGGGCCTATTCCCTCGTGATCGCCTCGCCGACAAAGCTCATCGCGGCCCGGGACGAGCACGGCTTTCGCCCGCTGTGCATGGGACGGCGGCGCGACGGCGCGGTGGTCTTCGCTTCGGAAAGCTGCGCGCTGGACGCCGTGGGTGCACGCCTCGTCCGGGACATCCGCCCCGGTGAGGTCGTGACCGTCAGCGCCGAAGGCGTCCGCTCCGACACCCGGCACTGCAACCGTGCGCCGAAGCGCTTTTGCGTGTTCGAGTACATCTATTTTGCCCGCCCGGACAGCGTGATCGACGGGATGAGCGTCTGCCTTGCCCGGCAGCAGGCCGGGGCGTTTCTGGCGAAGGCGCATCCCGCGGATGCCGATGTGGTGATCGGCGTCCCGGACAGCGGGCTGGACGCCGCCATCGGCTATGCGAAAGCCTCCGGCATCCCCTATGCCATTGGGTTTACCAAGAACAAATACATCGGCCGGACCTTTATCGCGCCGACCCAGGGGCAGCGGGAGGACGGCGTTTCCATCAAGCTGAACCCGATCCGCGCCGTGGTGGAGGGCAAGCGCGTCGTGCTGATCGACGACTCCATCGTCCGGGGCACGACCTGCCGGAAGACCATTCAGATGCTGCGCGACGCCGGGGCGGCGGAAATCCATATGCGGGTCAGCGCGCCCCCCTTTGTCGCCCCCTGCTTCTACGGCACGGACATCGACAGCGCGGAAAACCTGATCGCGAATCATCACAGCACGGGGGAAATCGCCCGGATCATCGGCGTGGACTCTCTCGGCTATCTCGATCCGGAGGATGTCTGCCTGCTCACGGGGCACGATACCGGCTTTTGCACCGCCTGCTTCGGCGGGCCATATCCGACGAGCGTGCCGGAGCATGGGGCGAAAAACCGCTTCGAGCAGAAGATCCATTCCAAATAACGCAGGAGTGTGAAGCAAAATGTGTTCCATCATGGGGTTTACGAAGCTGAACATCGACGCGGACAGATTGTGGGAGCAGTTTGACCGTACGAAAAGCCGCGGGCCGGACATGTCCCGGGCGGAGAAGGCCGGAGACGGCTGTCTCTGCTTCCACCGCCTGGCCATCATGGGCCTGCACCCCGAGGGGATGCAGCCGTTCCATCTGGACGGCGACATGTGCGTGTGCAACGGCGAGCTCTACCTCTTCCGCCCGCTGAAAAAGCGGCTGGAGGATATGGGATACCGCTTTCAAAGCGGCTCGGACTGCGAGATCATCCTGCCGCTTTACCGGGAGTACGGGCTGGGCATGTTCGCCATGCTGGACGCGGAGTTCGCCATGGTGATCTACGACAGCAAAGCCGGCTCCTTCATCGCCGCCCGGGACCCCATCGGCATCCGCCCGCTTTATTACGGCTATGACGCGGAGGGGGCCATCGTCTTCGCCAGCGAGCCGAAGAACCTGGTGGGGCTGTGCGCGGAGATCCTGCCCTTCCCGCCGGGGCACTATTGGGCTGACGGCGTTTTCACCCGCTATGCCGACGT
>SVKR01000006.1 GCA_015068365.1 Oscillospiraceae bacterium | reverse complement strand
GGGGGGGGGGCGGCGCGGGGGGGGGGCGCGCCCTACGGGGGAGGGGGGCGGGGCGGGGGCGGCGGCGCGCTGAGGACAGCGCGCCCTACGGGACAGCGCGCCCTACGGGACAGCGCGCCCTGCGGGCGGAACACAATTACGTTGCTCCTCGCGGCATAGCCGCTGTGGTCGGAGCCTAAAAACATGCCACCGGCATGTTTTCTTAACGGCCCGACGCCGGGGACGGCGCGCCCTACGGGGGGAAGGGTGCGGGACGGAGGCAGCGGCGCGCTGAGGACAGCGCGCCCTACGGGGGGAAGGGTGCAGGGCGGGGGGTGCGGGTGCGGGGACGGTGCGCCCTATCGGTTGACGCCCCAGGCGATGACGGCGGCGGGGATCAGCCACAGCAGCATGAAGGTGACCACGTTCGCGGCGGTGGCGGCTTCGAAGCTGCCGGTCCAGCACAAAAGGAACATGAGCAGCAGCCCCACCACGCAGCCGAGGGCGGAGATGAGCGTGCCGGCGCGGATGCCGGTATAGAGCCGCCGGCCGCGGTCGGCCGCGTCCACCAGCGGCTGCATCCCCTCGCGGGCGATGGCGGCGGCCACGCGGCTTGCCTTGTCCGGCTCGGCTGCGGAGATGCGGAAGCGCTCGGAGTACGAGGGGAACTTGAAGTTGTCCGCCGGGAGGCGGAAGCGGCTTTTGAGCATCTGCGGGGTGATGTTGAAGTCCCGCAGGGCAAAGACGGGCTGCAGGCTGGAGTGCAGCAGCGTCACGAGCGCCTCCTGCACGCCGCCGGTGGCCTTGTAGTTGACGAAGAAGATGCCGACCAGCGCGCCGTTCATGGCGGTGCAGACGGCGTTGTGGGTGCTGAGCTTGGCGGGCACGCGCACGCCGATGAGGTTCATGAAGCCCGTGTTGCCGACGGCCACGCTCTCGCCGCCGACCATGGCGGTCATGCCGCCGCCGTCGTGCGGCTCAAAATTCTCGACCCGGCTGATGGAATAGCCGTTGCGGCGCAGCAGCTCGGCAAAGGGCTGGGCCAGGCCGCTGCCGGACGCGGCGACGACGCTGGCGGTGGCGGAGATGACCTTGTCCACGAAGGCCCCCTCCAGGATGCGGACGTCCCCCAGCTCCATCGTGCCCTTGGGGAACACGTCGGAATCGGTGATGACCACGCTGCGGCTGCGGCCGATGTCGCGGATGCCGGGCCAGCCGGCCACGGCGGCCCCGCTCTGGGCGAAGCGGCGGGCGGCGATGGCGTAAGGCAGCGCGCAGCAAAGCGTGGAGGAAAAGGCCGCCGAGGCCGTCAGGCACATGGCGACGGCGTGCAAAATGGCCTTCGGCTCCCCGCGCAGGAGCACCCCCAGCACCCCCAGCACAAGCGAGGCGATGAGCAGCATGGGCGTGAGGAAGCGGAACACGCCGGCGGAATAGTCCTCCTCCATGGAGCGGAAGATGAAGCCGCGGACGCTGCGGCGGGATTTGAGCAGCGCCACCTCCTTGGTGATGCCCTGCTCGCCGGAGACGGTGTAGAGATTGCTGCTGCTGGTGAGCACCTTCCAGCTTCTGCGCAGCGCGGCGCAGCGGCAGTACTCCCCCCAGATGGCCACGGTCATGCCGATGGCCGCGGCGGCGCACAGCGGCAGGCCGTACTGCGGCGCGTTCATCCCCGCCAGCACGGCCGCGTCCAGCGCCGTGAAGCAGCAGGCGGCGGCCACCAGGCTCTTCGCCGTGGGCCGGCCCTTGACGAGGGCGAGAAGCCCGTCGGTCAGCACGTTCAGCCCCGCCATCATCACCGTCAGCAGCAAGATGAGCTGCATGAGGCAGTGCACCCGCATGCTGCGGCCCAGCGCGCCGGTCAGCGGCAGGGCGGACGAGGCGGCGTAGGTCAGGTAGATGAGCACCAGGCTCATGGCGGCGGCGATGCGCCCGCGCATCTTCAGCGGGCCGAGCTGCGCCGCCGCGGCCCGGACGGCGCGGGCAGGCTCCGGCTCCGGGCGGGGCTGCGCGCCCTCCCCCGGCGCAGCGGCAGCCTTCGCCTCGTCGGCGGCGGCGCGCTTTTGCCGGCGCAGGGCCAGCAGCGCCAGCAGCGCCACGAAGGGCTGGGCGATGCGCTGTGACAGCGGGCGGGCGTCGGCCTTGTGGGCGGGGTTCTCCCCGTCGCCGGGGCGGACGTAGCCCTCGCTGTCGGTGATGTAGTCCCCCGCCGGGGCGTAGTCCGCCGCGTCCGCGGCGTCGGTAAGCTCCTCGGCGGTGACGTCCTTATATTCATCGATGGTCTGCTGCAGCAGCTCCTCCGGCGTGGGCTCCGGCTCTGGTTCGGGTTCCGGCTCCGGCTCCGGCGCGGCGGGCGCGTCCCAGACGTTGGCCGCGTCCGGGTCCTCCCAGCCGGCGGGGGCGGGTTCCGGCT
The DNA here is from genome assembly GCA_015068365.1 of Oscillospiraceae bacterium. GTDB lineage: Bacteria > Bacillota > Clostridia > Oscillospirales > Oscillospiraceae > SVKR01. The sequence goes on along the minus strand of SVKR01000006.1, from coordinate 352 downwards.
CCGGCTCCGGCTCGGCGGGGGCCTCGGCGGAGACGGCGTCGGAAATGACGTCGTCCAGCGAGGAGAAGCCGACGGCGGCAAAGCCCTCGGGCAGCTGCTCCATCACCAGCTTTTTGCTGCGGTCGGTAAGCGGGGCGCGCGCAGCCTCCGGCGCAGACGCGGCATCGCCGCCGAATTCCGCCAGAATGTCCTCCAGCGAGAAATCCGACGGCTGCTGCGTCTCGGAAATATGGACTTTGCGCGTTGATTCATCCATGTTCGTTTCTCCTGCCAAGTCTTGCAATGCCGCGGCGTGCGGCGGGGGCAGCGGGTGCGGGGGTGCGGATCTCTCCTGTCATTCCGAGCCAGTGCG
>SVKR01000089.1 GCA_015068365.1 Oscillospiraceae bacterium | reverse complement strand
TGCAAAATACGATCCATCCTGTCATTCCGAGCCAGTGCGCACTTTTCGCGAAGGCGAAAAGTCGTGGCGTGGGAATCCGTACTTCCTTTCATAGGAAAAACGGATTGCCACGGCCCCTTGCGGGGCCTCGCAATGACACATCGCGTATTTTGCAACGCGCCCAGACTGTCAAAAAACTATGCTTCAGCTCATAGGAAAACGGATTGCCACGGCCCCTTGCGGGGCCTCGCAATGACACATTGCGTATTTTGCTTTGACAAGCTCAAAGCCCGGAAACCGCATGCGGTTTCCGGGCTTTTTCGCTATGCGCTTTATTTCAGCGTCGCGGCGCGGTAGAGGAAGGTCACGATCTGGGCGCGGAGGCAGGGCTCATCCGGGCCGAAGGTGGTCTCCGTGGTGCCGCGGGTGATGCCGTGCTTCACGGCCCAGAGGACGGGGACGACGTAGTAAGCGTCGGGCTCCAGGTCCGTAAAGGGATTTTCCGTTCCGGCCTCGCCGGGCATGCTGCGCCAGAGGAAGGTGACCGCCTGGGCGCGGGTGACGGTGTCGTTCGGGCTGAAAAGCCCGCCGCCGGTGCCCAGCGTGATGCCCTTCTCCGCCGCCCACTGCACGGCCTTGTAGCAGTAGCTGCCCGGTTCCACGTCGTCAAAGCCGACTTCGCCGTCCGCCGGCTCCGGGCTGCCCGCGGCGCGCCAGAGGAAGGTGACCATCTGCGCGCGGGTGCAGGGGCCGAGCGGGGAGAAGACCCCCGCGCCGGTGCCGGAGGCGACGCCGTTTTGCACGGCCCAGAGGACGGCGTCATAGTACCAGCTGCCCGCTTCCACGTCGGTGAAGGGCGGGGCTTCGGGCGCATCATCGCCGCTTTGCGCTTCTCCGTCGGAGGGCGGCGTAACGGGCACATAGGGCACGTCGGGCACATCCGGCACATAGGGCGTGTCGGGCACGCCGGGCGCTGTAAGCGTGAAGGCGCCGGTGGCGACCTCGCTCGTCCGGAAGCCGGGCTTCACGGCGACGGCCTTGACGGTCATGTCCGCGTTGACGGCGATGGGCCCGGTGTAGCGCGGGCTGTGCTCATCCGGGTCGCTGCCGTCGGTGGTGTAGTGGATGGCGGCGCCGGGCGCGGCGGCGATGGTCACGGTGCTGCCCCGGGCAACGCTGCCGCCCGCGGGGGTGAGGGTGGGCTTCTCCAGCTGCTGCGGCGGCTGCACGGCGCCGGATGCGGCGTAGTCCGCGCCCATGGGCGTGCCGGCATAGCTGCGCACCGTGCCGGAGACGCGCACGGCCACGTCGCTGTCCACGTCAAAGGGCGCGCCGGGTGTGAGCAGAACGGTGCGGGTATAGGTGGTCTCCCGCGTGTCGACGCGGTTTTTCGGCGCGTGGCCCTGCTCCACGCTCGTGACGGTGAAGGCGACGGCGTCGCTGTCCACGGCGTAGACGCTGTAGCTGGCGTCGGCGAGCACGTCGGCTTCGTTCATGTACTTGCTGAACGTGACGTAGACGCCATCGGTGGTGACCTTCACGTCCGTCACCGTCGGGGGGGTGGGGTCGGTGAGGGGGATGTTCACGTCGAGCTGCACGGGCAGAACGGGCAGGAAGTTCACGGCCTCGGAGCCGATGGTGTGCTTTTCTGTTGCGGCGGTGTCGCCCTGGCTGGTGCCGCGCACGTAGCCGGCCTTGTCCGCCGTGACGAACCACGCGCCCACCGGCACATCCCAGCGGTAGAAGCCGTTTTCATCCGTGACGAGGGGGTTGGCCTGGCCCAGAAGGGCGCTGTCGTCGTGCACTTCCATGCCGCCCGCGCCGTCATAGCGCCACAGCGTCACGGCAGCGCCGGGGACGGGATTTTCGATGACGCCCTCATAGACGATGCCGGAGGGGTCATGGACGGGCGTGGTCTCCGCGGTGACGGAGCTCTTGCGGGACGACGGGGTATCGAAGGGGTCGTCAAACACGCTGTCGTCCACGCCGTAGATGGGGAAGCCGGTCTTGTTGTTGTAGTCCTTCTTCTCCTGCTCGCTGTCCTTCATGTACTGCTTGCGCTCCTTGTCGGCGGCCTTGTAGCCGTCCACGCGGTTGAGGAAGCGCTCCACCGCCTCCTTGACCTCGGCATTGTTGGTGTCGTTGGCGGCCTTGAGGAAGGTGCTGTACAGGTCGATGGCGAAGGAGGCCTCCGCGCCGATGGGCCCGCCGAACAGTCCGATGATGCCGGACGCGCAGGAGAGCTGACTGGTCACGTTGTTGGTGAAGGCGTCCTGCACGCCTGCCATCTCAATGGCGTACTCCACGTCGCCCAGGGCCTCCAGAAGCTCCTTGGTCTCCTTCTTGCCGAGGGAGGAGCGGTAGGCGTAGGAGGAGTTCTGCTCCGTCTTGGCGTAGTAGGCGTAGTTGGCCAGAAGCTGCTCGCGCAGCCCGCCGATGTCGCCGAATTTGGTCGCCTTGCCCTGGGGGACCTGGCCCGCCATCCAGGAAATGCCGGTCCCAATGGACTCCTCGGCGCTGAGGGAATAGGAGCCCTCAACGAAATACATCTTGCCGACCTGGACGATCTGCCGGTCGTCGCCCACGGTGACCTTGTGGAGGTTCTTGCTGGCGCCGATCCATTTCGCGCCCAGGTATCCCGTGGCGCTGAGGGCCATGCCGCCGTAGGTGTCATTCTGGACCTTGTCCAGCTTGACGCCCCAGCTCATGCCGCCGGTGCGTTTTGAGGCGGAGGCGGCCATCAGAGAGTAGACGGCCTCAGCCCGCTGCGCGTCGGTGGCGCCGCGGCCCACCATCAGCACCGCGGGGGCGGCGTCGCCGGCGGCCGCGGTCAGCTGGTCGGCGGGGGTGTAGCGATAGGGCGGGGTGGTGCCGGTGGGGATCTGGTTCGCCGCCAGGTGGATGGGGGAGCTGGCGTTCGGCGGGATCATGGCCGTCTGGCTGCGCATCCACTTGCCCTCGCTGACGGAGTAGATGTACTCCACCTTCAGCGACGAGCCGATCATCTCCCCGGTGGTTTTGCTGAACATATCCGGGTTCGGCTCCGACACGTCCACGCCGCCCATGGCGTGCACCGTGCGGGTCAGCGAGCTGGGCTTGCCGTATTTGTCATAGTAGAAGGTGCCGGTGAAATAGAGGTACTGCTTGTCCTCATAGGCGGCGGAGGTGGCCTTGTAGCCGCTGCCGCGCAGCTCCTCCACGCGCCACTTCACGCCGTCCTTCGTCCAGGTGGGCTGGTCCACCCAGGTGCGCACCTCCATGGTCAGGCCGGTCTTTCCGTTGGCCGAGGCCTGCGTGCCGCTGAGGGTGCTGACGGGCGTCGTCCAGCCGGTCTCGTCGGCGGTGTCCTCGCCCAGCCCCTGGTTCATCATGCTCGCCAGGTTCTGGAACACATCGCTGAGGGATTTGCTGCCGCCGCCGGCGAGCAGCCGGACGTCAAAGCCGTCCGTGGCGGCGAGGCGGCTGTCCGCGGTCAGAAGCGTCCATTCGCCGGGGTCGTCCTCGCTCCACTGCGGGTAATCGTCCAGCTCCCAGTCCGCCACTACCGGTTCATCGCCCTCAAGCCCCAGCAGGGCGTAAAGCGCGCTCTGGTCGGCGGCGGTCAGATCCTCGCCGCCGGCGCCGTAGAGGATGTAGCTGTCGTCCACGGTCACCTCCCCGGCGCCGGGCAGGGAGATGGGGATGGCGCTGCTCTGCGCGGGGGTATAGAGCACCTCCACGCCGGTGGGATAGTTCGCGCCGAAGGACTGTCCCTCGCTGCACCAGTAATCGCCCTGCTTCGTCGCCGGGAGCAGATACTCACGCGCGGCGGAGCTGACGCGGAAGAACACCTTGCCCGTCAGCGTCTCCGCGTCGCCGGGGGCGGTGGCGCGGGGGTTGGAAAAGCGCATCTCGCCAAGCGCATCGTCGTTGCGGATGCGCGCTTTGTACTGGTAGCGGGTGTGCCCTGTGGCGGTGTAGGCCGCGGGCGCGCCGTTGATCGGCAGTTCGCGGTCCGTGCCGGTGTTCAGGATCAGGCTCGTCAGCACCGGGCCGGTGGGGTCATAGCTCACGCTCTGCTCGGCGCAGATCAGCTTGCCGCCGACGCTCTGTTCGGCGCGGAGGACGTGGTCGTATCCGGTGCCGGAGAGGTAGGCCATGCCGGAATAGGCGCCGGTCTGGTCCGTCCGGACCAGCGCGATGAGCGTATCATTGTCGTAAAGCCGCACAGTGCCGTTTTTTTCGCCCCTGCCGGAGAAGGCGAAGGGGTCCGGGCGCAGGGCCGTCTTGATGCCGTAGACCTGCTCAGACACGATCTCCGCCCCGACACGGGCGGGGGCATAGAGCGTGAGGGAGGGCAGGGAGCGGGTGGATACCGCGCCGAAGGCCACGGCGCTGCCATTTTGATACATCGCCCGGAGCACGACGCTCTGCTGCCCGTTCGCGGGGGCCTTCTGGTAGAGATAGAGCGTGATGTCCAGCGGGAAGGTCCAGTCCACCTCCGGGTGGCTGGATTTATCAACGCTGACAGTATAACCTGCGCCGGAGGAGAGCGTGACGTAAGTCCCGTTGACCGACGCGCCGACCAGAGCGTCGTTGTAGCGGAGATCGAACAAAAATCCGTCAAACGCACTGTCGGCGTAGCGCTCGGTCTCCAGAAGGGCATTGACCTTGTAAAGCTCGCCGTCCACGGCCCCCGCCGGGCCGTCGGCGCCGCCGCGCACGTCCTTCGCCGCAGTGGGCGGCGTGAGGCCGGTGACGGCCGTGGTCTCGCCCGCGGCCACGGTGAAGCTGCCCTGGGGGCCGTCGGCGCTGTAGTTGCTGGTGCTGAAGCTGACGGTGTAGGTCCCGGCGGGCAGGGCGTAGTGCCCGTCAGCGCCGGAAATGACCGCGTTGACATAGCCGCCGCTGATGTGCACCCAGCAGCCGAGCGCGTTCAGCGCGCTCCAGTCCAGGACGCCGTAGCGCTCCGGCGCGAGCGTCACGACGGCTTCGCCGCCGGAGAACACGGCCGTGCCCTCCGTCTCGCCGAGGGTGTCGTCAGAGCGCATGCTGACGCGATAGCTTGCGCCGTCTGCGCTGGAAGATCTGGCGGGCAGATCCAGCGTGAAGCTGCTCCCGGACGAGAAGGCGTACGGAGAGCCGTAGTTCACGGTGAAGCGGGGATTCGCAACGCTTTTGCCGTCCGCGATGAGGACGGTGATGCGCCCCGTGCGCGCAAGGGCGATGGACTGCCCCTCCGCGGGCGCGGACGTGTCCACGCGCCCCTCCGCATAGCCGTCGGCGCGGGCAGAGAGCGTGACGGGCTTCCCGGCGTAGAGCGCGGGGAAGGTGAAGGCGCCGGACTTGTCCGTCACGGCGTTGAAGGCGACCGCCGCGCCGTTGACGGTCTGGCTCGCCACCACCGCCGCGCCGGGGATGGCCTTGCCGTCTGCGCTGTCCGTGACCGTGCCGGAGACGCTGGCGTTCATGCTCAGCGCGCGATAGTCCACGGTGATGGTCCTGGCATCGGCGTCCACCGTGACCGAGGGGGCTTCGCGGTCATAGGCTTTCAGCACCGGGTCCGAGGCGAAGGTCGCGCTCGTGGACGCGGTGATCCCCTCGGCGTCGGAGGCGGTAAGCCAGTACACGGGGTAGGAAACGCCGCCTTCCTCAACGCTGCTCAGCTGCGTCAGCCAGTTGCCGCCCTGATGCTTGAGGTTGGTGTAGACGATGCTGCCCTGCGGCACGGGAGCGCCGCCGAGGGTGACGATCCGCCGGAAGGGGAGCAGCGTATCCCCCTCCGCCGGGGCCGGCGTCAGCGTGACGGCGTTGCCCCGCCCGTCGCCGGTGCCGGTCAGGGTGCCGTAGTCATGCCAGTTGTAGAGCGAATCCATCGCCTTCAGCGTGACGGTGTACGCCGCGTCCTTGGGGATGCTGACGCCCCAGACCGTGACCGTGTCGCCGTAGACGTACGTACTCACCTCGGCGGCCCCGCCCGCCGTGACGGACAGGAGCAGCGACATGTCGCTGATCTGCGCATAGTCCGCGATGGTGACGGTCATGCCGTCGGCGGCGGTCAGGGTGACAAAGACGCTTGCATCGCGCATGGTATAGGTCGTGTCGGCGCTCTCCCATTTGGGGGAGGCGGCCGTCACGTAAAAGCCGCCGCTGTCCGGGTTTTGGATGTCCGTCAGCGTGAAGGAGATGCCGCCCTCCGCCGTGACGGCGGCGGCGCCGTCAAAGGACAGGGTGACGAGCCCGCGCGATGCGTCCACCGCACCGGTGACGCCCGCGGGCGTGACGTTCGTGACCGCGCTGGTGCCCTGCAGCACCCCGGCGGGCAGCGTCAGCGTGACGGAGGACGCCGCCGTCGGCGTGGCCGTGACCGTGGGGCTGAGCTGCACGGCGCAGTCGGTCACCGCCCCCGTGCTGGGGTTTTCGGGCGTAAATTGCAGCCACCAGGCGCCGGAGGCGCTGCGCCGGGTCACCGCCACGGTATAGCTGCAGCTGACCGTGGCCGGATCTGCGCCCGGACCGGTCGCGGTGACGGTGAAGGTGGCCTCGCCCGGCGCCGTGGGGGTGCCGGCCAGCATGCCGCTTTCGGTGTCCAGGCTGAGCCAGGCGGGCAGGCCCTCAGCCGACCAGGCCGCGACGTTCGTGCCGATCAGAAAGGCGGAGTAGGCCTCGCCCACATGCCCGGAGGGCAGCGAGGGCGTGTCGATGCTGGGCGTTACGACCACAGGGCCGGTCCCGCCGCCGCCGCTGCCGTCTCCGATGACCACGGCGTCCTCCGCGAGGAAGACCATGCTCGTGTCATTCATCAGGAGCTTGAGGGAGTAGGTCCCGGACTGCGCGTTCGGGATCCTGACATTCACGAGGGCGCCCTCGAACCACTCCCCGCCATAGGGGAACTGCTCTGTCACGCCCTTGTCATACAGGAGATAGTCTCCCGCGCCATCGCTGTAGAGCGAGAGGAACGTGATCTTGGAATTATTGGTGTCCCAATGATACGTGTCGCTCTCCACAGGGGAAGCCGACAGGGAGAAGGTCACGCTCCCGTCGGACGCGATGGGCAGGGCCGTGGCGTTGCCGCTTCCCCAGGGGCTCGTGTCCGTGGGCAGGAAGAAGTATGCCATGGCTTTGCCGTATTCGTCCGCCAGCGCAGCCATCGGCAGCAGCGTCAGGCACATGGCCAGCGCCAGCAGCAGCGCCAGGCCTTTTTTTGTCAGTCTGCTTCGCATGATAAGCACCTCCATGCTTCCTGTAAAACAGGATAATTTCACAAGTCAATCATAGCAGCAAAGCCCGCCGCGGCGGTACTAGGGCTTCCCCTAGGTTTGCCCAAAACTTGAAAAAAGGGCGCGTTGCAAAATACGCAATGTGTCATTGCGAGGCCCCGCAAGGGGCCGTGGCAATCCGTTTTTCCTATGAAAGGAAGTACGGATTCCCACGCCAGTGTGCGCACTGGCTCGGAATGACAGGATGGATCGTATTT
>SVKR01000088.1 GCA_015068365.1 Oscillospiraceae bacterium | reverse complement strand
TTTGTAATTATACTAAAGAACTTTTTGCTTGTCAACTGGTTTTTCCGAAAAAATCCGGGGAACCGCAAAGGCCCCGGCGGACGCAGGTCCGCCGGGGCCGCAGACTGTCAAAAAACTATGCTTCAGCGTATCGATCACTGAGCAGCAGGGGAGTCCGAGGGGGCAAGGCCCCATCGGGTTGAATCAATTAGCTTGTCAAAAAGACTTTTTTGACAAGCTCAGGCCCCGGCGGACGCAGGCCCGCCGGGGCCGGGGGATGCCCTTATCCGGGCAGATAATCCATGGGATCCACGCTGACGCCGTCCCGGGTCAGGGCCAGGTGCAGGTGGCAGACCTCGCCCGCTTCGCACAGGGCCGTATCGCCCACGGCGCCGATGATCTGCCCCACGGTCACCGTGTCGCCGGCGGCCACGGTGGGCGCGGCGGCCAGGTTGGAATACTGGCTGCACAGCCCGTCGCTGTGGCGGATGACCACGGTGGTGCCGAACAGATCGTCGCGGTAGACGTCGTCAACGGTGCCGCCCGCCATGGCCTTGACCTGGGCCCCCAGCTCGCAGGCGATGTCCACGCCGTCATGGGTGCGCCAGTCCTGCATGGTGCGGTTGAAGGTCAGCACCTCCATGCTGTAGCCGTTTTCGATCGGGCCGGCCACGGGCCAGATGAAGTAATCGCTGACGGCCGTGGGCGTCGCGGCGGGCGGAGCCGCGGGCGCAGGGGCCTTCGCCTGCTCCGGCGTGGGGACGGGCGTGGGCGCAGGCGTGGACGCCGGCGCTGCCGTGGGCCGGGGCGCGGCGGTGGCGGGGGGCGCGGCGGCCGGGAACACGGAAGTGTCCTCGTCCATCCCGGCGGCAGCGATGCCCACCTCGGCATCGTCCGGGCCGGGCGTATCCCGGCCCGTCAGCAGGCTCCAGGCGGAAACACCGATGACTGTCACGCAGAGAAACAGCACGATGTAAAAGCCCTTTCCGGCAAAAAAGTGCTCGGCACGCTCGAAGAAGGGTTTCTTCTGTTCGTTCATTTTGCAACCTCCGAATTTTTGGTTTGTACGCCTATTTTTGCCTGCCCCCGGCGGCTTTATACGGCGGGCGGGAAAAAATCTTGCATTTTTCCCCGGCAGCGGGTAAAATACTTCGCATAAACGAAAAATCGGAGCGGAGCAATGAACGAGACATACGCAAGCGTACAGGAAAAAGCGGCCCAGTGGGGCCTGACGCCGCGGCAGGTGCAGTATCTGTGCAGCCGGGGCAAGCTGCCCGGCGCCCGGCGCTTCGGCCGGAGCTGGGCCATTCCGGCGTCGGCGGAAAAGCCGGCGGACGGACGGCGCCGGGAGACGCCGGAGCAGACGACATTGCCCGGCGGCGTGCCGGCCTATGAGGCCGGGGAGATCGACGTGGCGGTGATCGGCGCGGGGCACGCGGGCATCGAGGCGGCGCTGGCCGCGGCGCGGCTGGGGCTGGAGACGGTCATCTTCACCATCAACCTGGACGCGGTGGGCAACATGCCCTGCAACCCCGCCATCGGCGGCACGGGCAAGGGCCACCTGGTGCGGGAGATCGACGCCCTGGGCGGCGAGATGGCCCGGGCCGCCGACGCCGCCGCCATCCAGTACCGGATGCTGAACCGGGGCAAGGGCCCGGCGGTGCACTCCCTGCGGGCGCAGTGCGACCGGCGGCGCTATCAGGAGATCATGAAGCACACGCTGGAGCGGCAGGAGCATCTCCTGCTGCGGCAGGCGGAGGTGGCGAAGATCGAGGCCGAAGACGGGCGCGTGACGGCGGTCGTCACGGCCAACGGCGCCCGCTGGCGCTGCCGCGCCGCCATCGTGGCCACCGGCACCTATCTGGCCGGGCGCACCATCGTGGGCGAGGTGCTGCGCGACTCCGGGCCGGACGGCCTGGCGGCGGCAACGCTGCTGTCGGACAGCCTGCGCGAGCTGGGGCTGCACCTGCGCCGCTTCAAAACCGGCACGCCCCCGCGCGTGAACCGGCGCAGCGTGGACTTTTCCAAAATGGAGGTCCAGCCCGGCGACGCGGAGATCGAGCCCTTTTCCTTTGAGACCGACCCGGCGCTTCTGGCAAACAGGCGCGTGTGCCACCTGACCTACACCACCGCCGAGACCCACGCCATCATCCGCGCGAACCTGGACCGCAGCCCCATCTACGCCGGGGTCATCGAGGGCGTGGGGCCGCGCTACTGCCCCAGCATCGAGACGAAGATCATGACCTTTCCGGACAAGCCGCGGCACCAGCTTTTTGTCGAGCCGATGGGGCTGGAGACGGAGGAGCTTTACATCCAGGGCTTTTCCTCCTCCATGCCGGAGGAGGTGCAGCTGCGGATGCTGCACACCCTGCCGGGGCTGGAGCAGGCGGAGATGATGCGCACGGCCTACGCCATCGAGTATGACTGCGTGGACCCCACCGACCTGCTGCCCACGCTGGAGAGCAAGGCGGTGGCCGGGCTTTACGGCGCCGGGCAGTTCAACGGCAGCAGCGGCTATGAGGAGGCGGCGGCCCAGGGCCTGGTGGCCGGGATCAACGCCGCGCTGAAGCTTCTGGGCCGGGAAGCGCTCATATTGCGCCGCAGCGACGGCTACATCGGCACGCTGATCGACGACCTGGTGACCAAGGGCACGGACGAGCCCTATCGCATGATGACCTCCCGGACGGAATACCGCCTGCTGCTGCGGCAGGACAACGCCGACGAGCGGCTGTGCCCCATCGGCAACCGGGTGGGCCTGGTGAGCGATGCGCGGCTTGCCGCCGTGCGGGAGAAGTATGCCGCCGTGGAGCGGGAGCGCAAGCGCCTGGAGCACACGGGGCTGGCCCCCAGCGCGGCGCTGCAGGAGTTTCTGGCGCAGCGGGGCAGCACCCCGGCGGAAAACGGCGCCACGTTGGCCGATCTTCTGCGGCGCCCCCAGGTGCGCTATGACGCGCTGGCCCCCTTTGACCCGGAGCGGCCCGCGCTGCCCCGCGCGGTGCGGGAGAGCGTGGAGATCCGCATCAAATATGACGGCTACATCCGGCGGCAGGCGCGCCAGGTGGAGGACTTCGCCCGGATGGAGGCGCGCACGCTGCCCGCCGATCTGGACTATGAGACCGTGACCGGGCTGCGGCTGGAGTCCCGGCAGAAGCTGAACCGCATCCGCCCGGAGAACTTCGGCCAGGCCAGCCGCATCTCCGGCGTCAGCCCGGCGGACATCGCGGCGCTGATGGTGTTTTTGGAGAATCGCAAATGAGAGACATTGTATTGGGCTTATCCGGCGGCGTGGACAGCGCCGTGTCGGCCTGTCTGCTGCAGCGCGCCGGATGGCGGGTGCACGGGCTTTATCTGGACAACGGCCTGTCCGCCGGGCGCGACGACGCGCAGACCGTCGCCGACGCGCTGGGCATCGAGCTGGAGGTCGCGGACATCGCAGCGGAGCTGGAGCGGGCGGTCTGCGCCCCCTTCGCCGCGGCCTATCTCCGGGGGGAGACGCCCAACCCCTGCATTCTGTGCAACCCGGCGGTGAAGTTCCGGCTGCTGCTGGAGCGCGCCGAGGCCCTGGGCGGCGGCGCCATCGCCACGGGGCACTATGCCCGCGCAATAGACGGTGGGCTTTACCGGGGGCGGGCCGCCAACGACCAGAGCTATATGCTCTGCCGCATCACCCGCGCGCAGCTTGCGCGCCTGGTGCTGCCCCTGGGGGAGATGGAAAAAGCGCAGACCCGCGCCCTGGCCGCCGAGGCCGGGC
>SVKR01000087.1 GCA_015068365.1 Oscillospiraceae bacterium | reverse complement strand
CGCCGTGTTCTCCCAGGCGTGACATATAAATTATTCAAGCCCGTGTAGATTAAACCCTGTTTTGTAAAGGAACCGTCTTGCATGGGGGGTGTGAGGGGGGACGGGAGTCCCCCTGCACGTTCAATCTTCGCAAAACCGGAACATTTTTCAATGTTTCGGTTTTTGCTGTTCAAGCTGTCGACACTTTGTCGACAGCTTGAACCCGGCTCGTGCCGGGCTTGATTTCTTTATTCCTCCGAAAGCCGCTCCATGACCGCGCGGCGGTCCGGCATGCCTGCCTGGGCCCCGGCCTTTTCCGTGGCAAGGCCGGCCGCGGCGTTGGAAAAGCGCAGCGCATCGGCATAGTCCATCCCCTCCGCCAGCGCCGCGGCGAAGGCGCCGTTCATGGTGTCGCCGGCGCCGGTGGTGTCCACCACCTTCGCGGCGATGGCCGGGATGCGGAAATATTCCCCACCCTCGGCCGCGCCGATGCCCCGGCTGCCCAGGGTCACGATCATTTTGCCGCCCTGCCGGGCGATCAGGGTCTCCAGCGCGGTCGTCTCATCCCCCAGGACAAGGCGGGCTTCGTGCTCATTGGGGGTGAAATAGGTCACGGCGTCCAGCAGCGCCGGCTCCGCCGGGCGGGCCGGGGCGGGGTTGTAGATGACGGTCTTGCCCGCGCGATGCAGCCGCTGCGCCGCCCAGAGCACCGTCTCCGCCGGGATCTCGTTTTGCAGCAGCGCGATGTCCGCTTTTTCGATCTCCGGCCAGACGCTTTGCAGATACGCCGGCGTGACCAGGGCGTTGGCGCCGGGGATGACGGTGATGGCGTTGTCGCCCTCGGCCACGACGATCATGGCGAGGCCGCTGGACATCCCCGGAGATACGCCCACGCCGTCGGCGTTCACGCCGTTGGCGCGCAGGTTTTCCAGAAGCTGAGGGCCGAAGCCGTCGTCCCCCACCAGGCCGAACATGGCCACGTCGCCGCCCAGCCGGGCCGCCGCCACCGCCTGGTTGGCCCCCTTGCCCCCGGGGACATAGGCAAGCGATTCGGCGCTGACGGTCTCGCCGGGGCGGGGGATGCGCTGCGCCCGGGCGGTCATGTCCATGTTGATGCTGCCGATGACTGCGATCTTTTTCATGGCGTTCACCTCAAAGCAGGCGGCGTCAAACCACCTGGAAGATGTAGAATTTCAGATAGTCCGTCTCCGGTACGTTCCATAAGATGGGGTGGTCCGGCCCCTGCTGCCGGGCCTCGATCTGCCGCAGGTCCACCGCGGCGTCGGACGCCGCCTGGCGCAGCATATCGCGGAACAGCGCGTCCGTCATAAAGTGGGAGCAGGAGCAGGTGGCCAGAAAGCCGCCCCGGGGCAGGAGCTGCATGGCCCGGCGGTTGATCTCCTTATAGCCGCGAAAGGCGCTTTTCACCGTGGCGCCGGACTTGGTGAAGGCCGGCGGGTCGAGGATAATGAAGTCATATTGCCCCCGTCCGCCCTTGCCGCCCAGCTCCGTCAAAAGGTCAAATACGTCGGCGCAGAGAAAGTCGATTTTGCCCTCCAGGCCGTTGCGCACAGCGTTGCGCCCGGCCTGGGCCAGCGCGTCGGCCGACACGTCCACGCTGGTGACATGCTTAGCGCCGCCCGCCGCGGCGTTCAGGCCGAAGGCCCCGGTGTGGGTGAAGCAGTCCAGCACCCGGCGCCCGGACGCGATCTGCCGGATGGCCCGGCGGTTGAACTTCTGGTCCAGGAAAAAGCCGGTCTTCTGGCCGCTGATGTAGTCCACGTCATAGAAAATGCCGTTTTCGCAGATCTCCACATGGCCGTCGCCTTCGCCGCAGAAAAAGCCCTTGCCCCGGGCCATGCCCTCCTTCTCCCGCAGGGCGGACTCGTTGCGCTCGTAAACCGCGCGCACCGCCACGCCCCGCTCGCGCAATATGTCGATCAGCGCGGGGAAGAGCATGGGCTTGATGCGCTCCATGCCCAGGGAGAGCGTCTCGGTCACCAGAATGTCCTCAAAGCGGTCCACCGTCAGGCCGGGGAAGCGGTCCGCTTCACCGAAGATGAGGCGGCAGCAGCGGAAATCCGCCGCGTCCAGAACGGCGGCGCGGTAGTCCACGGCGTAGGCCAGCGCCCGGCGCCAGAAGCTCTCGTCAAAGCGGTCGTTGGCGTTGCGGGAGAAGCAGCGCACGCGGATCTTGGAGCGGGAATTATAAAAGCCCGCGCCCAGCCAGCGGTCCTTGCCGGTGAAGATGTCCACCACGTCCCCGTCCGCCGGGGCGCCGGTGATGTCCGTCACCTCCGCGTCATAGACCCAGGGGTGGCCGCCGCGCAATGCCCGCTCGCCCTTGGGCGTGATGTGTACCGATGCCAGAGTGCGTTCCATGCCATGTCCTCCGCTGCTTTTTTTGCTGTGATACAGTCATTATACCCCGCCCGGGGCGCGCCGGTCAACTTTTGCTTTGCAATCGCGCGGGGCTATGTTACAATAAAGACAATCTTAACCCAAAGGAGATGGAAGGAATGGACGCTTATCTGGGACAGAGCATCCCGAAGCTGGGCTTCGGCCTGATGCGCCTGCCCATGACCGACGGCGGCATCGACATCGAGCAGGTCAAGGTCATGGTGGACAAATTCATGGACGCGGGCTTCCGCTATTTTGACACCGCCTTCGGCTACAACAACGGCGACAGCGAGCGCGCGGCCAAGGCCGCGCTGGTGGACCGCTATCCCCGCGACAGCTTCTGCCTCGCCACCAAGCTGCCCGCCTGGACGGCGAAGAACAAAGAAGACGCGCAGCAGATGTTCTATACCTCCCTGGAGCGCACGGGCGCCGGGTATTTTGACTTCTATCTGCTGCACAACGTCGGCCAGGGGCGGCTGGAGTCCTTCGACAAGTTCGGCATCTGGGACTTCCTCGCCCAGCGCAAGGCCGAGGGGCTGATAAAGCATCTGGGCTTTTCCGCCCACTGCACCCCGGAGATGCTGGATGCGGTTTTGACGGCCCACCCGGACATGGAGTTCGTGCAGCTGCAGATCAACTATGCCGACTGGGACAGCGAGGGCGTGCAGTCCCGCAAGTGCTATGAGGTGGCCCGCCGGCACGGCAAGCCCGTCATCATCATGGAGCCGGTGAAGGGCGGCATGCTGGCAGCTTTGCCGGAGCCCGCCGCCGCGCCGCTCAAAGCCGCCCGGCCCGATTTGTCGCTGGCCTCCTGGGGCATCCGCTTCGCCGCGTCGCTGGACGGGCTGGTGACCGTGCTCAGCGGCATGAGCAGCGTGGAGCAGATGGAGGACAATCTGAAGCTGATGCAGCACTTCGCGCCCTTTGACGATGATGAGCGCGCGGCGCTGCGGCAGACGCAGGACTATCTCGCCTCCCTCCCCAGCGTGCCCTGCACCGGGTGCAGCTACTGCGTGGCCGGCTGCCCCCAGAGCATCGTCATCCCGGATGTTTTCACGGCCTACAACCAGTACAAGGTCTATCAGAACCTCGTGGGCGCCCAGCGCTTTTACGGCTTCGCCACCCGGGGCGGCGGCAAGGCCTCCTCGTGCATCGAGTGCGGCCAGTGCGAAAGCGTCTGCCCCCAGAGCATCCACATCATCGACGAGCTGAAAAACGCCGCCGCCGCGCTGGAATAAGCGCACAAAACCGCACAAAAATCGCCCGGAATCGCAGAGATTCCGGGCGATTTCTTATCTCTCCGGCTCCACGGCCAGGACGGTCAGGACCCCGTCCGTCACGCGGAAGCGGATGTTGAAGCCGGCAAAGCTCATGCCGTAATCCTTCACGCCGTCCTCCTGATAGCGCGGGCGCGGGTCGTGCGCCAGCACGCCCTGTGCCGCGGCGCGCTTTTCCGCCGGGAGGGCGGACAGCAGCCCGTCCGGGTCGGAGACGGGGATGACGTCCGGCCGGGTGGAGGCGAAGCCGCCCAGGGCCTCCGGGTGGCTGTCGGCGTAGGGGGCATAGGGCTTGATGTCGTAGATGGGGGTGCCGTCCATCAGGTCCGCCCCGCCCACGTCGATGACCGTGCCCAGCGCCGGGTCGGCGCGCAGGCCCAGGAGCTTCACGCAGCTTAAACCGATGGAGTTGGGCCGGAAGGGGGAGCGGGTGGCGAAAACGCCGAGGCGCGTGTTCCCGCCCAGCCGCGGCGGGCGCACCATGGGGGCCCAGTCGGCCCGGACGTTTTCGCTGCACTGCCAGATGAGCCACAGGTGGGAAAAGCCCTCCAGCCCGCGCAGCGCGTCGGGGTTGCGGTATTCCGGCTCGAAGACCACGGTGGCGGTCAGCTCCTCCACCAGACCGCTCTGGCGGGGGATGCCGAACTTGCTTTTGAAATCGCTGCGGATGCGCGCGATCACTTTGATCTCATGAACTTCCATCGCTGTTCCATATCCTCCGGTAAGGGACTTTCAAGGCAGATCGTCTCGCCCGTAATGGGCTGGACAAGGCGCAGAAAGGCGCTGTGCAGCGCCGGGCGGTCAAGGTCCGGCGCGGCTGCGCCGTAGACCCGGTCGCCGTACACAGGGCAGCCCGCCGCGGCCAGGTGCACCCGGATCTGGTGGGTGCGCCCGGTATATAGCCGCAGACGCAGCAGGGAAAGGCCGCCCCGGGTCTCCAGCACTTCATAGTCCGTGCGGGCGGGCAGGCCGTCCGGCGCGGTGCGAAAGCGGTTCTTCCCCGTCTCGTCCCGGCGCAGCGGTGCCGTGAAGCTGCCGCGCGTCTGCGTCGGGGCGCCGACGGCGATGGCCAGGTACTCCCGGATGAACGCGTCCGTGTGCAGCGCGCGGCGCAGCAGCTCGTGGGCGAAGCCGCTTTTGGCCACCACCATCAGCCCGCTGGTGCCCTTGTCCAGCCGGGTGACACAGTGAAAGGCCGCGTCCGTGCCGCGCCTGGCCGCCAGCGCGGCGGCCACGGTGGGCTCGCCCCGCTCGGCCCGGCCGTGGCTGGCCATGCCGGAGGGCTTATCCACCACCAGCAGGTCCTCATCCTCATAGGGGATGGAAAGCGGGCAGGGGATGGGGGTAATGCCCGCCTCGGCGGGCAGGTCGCCCACCTCGGCGGTGACGGTGTCCCCGGCGGCGACGATGTCCGTGGTGCGGCAGCGGCGGCCGTTCAAGCAGATGCCGGTCTCCCGCAGCTTGATGCGGGCGATCATGGATTCCGGCAGCCGGAGCTGGCGCAGCAAAATGCGCTTGACCTGCCGCCCGGCAAGCTCCGGCGGCACCGTGAAGGAGAGAGTCCTCACAGCGCCAGCGCCTTTCCGTCCAGGGCAGCGAAGGTGAGCGTTTCGCCGGTGTAGCAGAGCTTCAGCGAGAAGAAGGGGGCGTCTTCCTCGAGCAGGCGCAGGAAGATCTTGTCCCCGGCCCACTGGGGCAGCGCGGCGAACTCGGCCTTTTTCACCCACTCCAGCACCCCTTCGTCGCACGCGCCGATCTCGCCGGTGAAGCCGTCGGCGGTGTAAAGGTGCATATACTCCGTGCCCCATTCGTCGCTGACGAAGGTGACCAGGCCGCGATAGCGCCAGCGGGTCAGGGTGAGGCCGGTCTCCTCCCGCACCTCCCGCAGCAGGCAGTCCTCCGGGCTCTCGCCCGGCTCCAGCTTGCCGCCCAGGCCGATCCACTTGTCGCGGTTGAGGTCGTGTTCCTTTTTGACGCGGTGCAGCAGCAGGTATTCGTCGCCCCGCTCGATGTAGCAAAGTGTGGTGTTGACCATGGCAAACCTCTTTTGTGATTCTCGCCCATATTATCTGCCCGCCCGGCCGGGGATGTCAAGGGCTTTGTGCCCGGCGGCGGAATGGAAGCCGCTGGAGAAAAAACCGAAAAACAAGCATAGACATCCGGCGCGGACGGGTGGTATAATTACCGGGATATCTGAGAAACAAATTCCGAGCAAGTCTGTACCTACGGAGGAGGAGAAGCACGCTATGAGCTGCTGCAATCACCAGCAGGTGGACCTGTCCCTGCTCTCCGGCGTTCTGGAGGAGTACGCCGGCGTCAAGGGCAGCCTTATCACCATCCTGCAGAAGACCCAGGAAATCTACGGTTACATCCCCGTGGACGCGGTGTACCACATTGCCTCCCGCACGGGAGCGACGCCCGCAAAGATCATGGGCGTGGCGACATTCTATTCCCAGTTCCGCTTCCAGCCCATCGGCAAGTACCTCATCATGCTGTGCAAGGGCACGGCCTGCTACGTCAACGGCACCGAGCGCATTTTTGACGCCATCGCCGACGAGCTGGGCATCGGAAACGGCGAGACCACGGCGGACGGGCTTTTCACGCTGTCCGTGGTGTCCTGCCTGGGCTGCTGTTCCCTGGCCCCGGTCATGATGATCAATGACCGGACCTACGGCAGCCTGACCCCGGACAAGACCCGCAAAATCCTGCGGGAGCTGAGAGAGGAGGCGGCCAAGGAATGAAAGCACGCATTGTTGTGGGCGAGGGCAGCTGCGGCCTGGCCGCGGGCGCCGGCGCAGTGTATGACGCGCTGCAAGCGGCGCTGACCGCCGACGTGCCCGCCACGCTGGGCATCACCGGCTGCATCGGCATGTGCTATCTGGAGCCGATCGTGGACGTGTATGACGCCGCCGGCGCGCTGCACCGCTGCGTCCGCGTCAAGCCTGAGGACGCCGCGGCCATCACCGCCGCCGTCAAGGCAGACGACTTCTCCGGCCTGGGCGAGCTGCTCATCTCCGCCGAGGACGAGACCTTTTTAAGCCGCCAGACCCGCATCGCCCTGCGCCACTGCGGCCTCATCGACCCGGAGGACGTGGACGACTACACCGCCGGGGACGGCTATAAGGCGCTGGAAAAGGCGCTGAAGACCATGACGCCGGAGCAGGTCATCGAGGAGATCAAGACCTCCGGCCTGGCCGGACGCGGCGGCGCGGGCTTTCCCACCTGGTTCAAGTGGAACGCCGCACGCGCGTCCGAGGGGGAGGAGAAGTACCTCATCTGCAACGCCGACGAGGGCGACCCCGGCGCCTTTATGGACCGCGCCGTCATCGAGTCCGACCCCCACAGCCTCATCGAGGGCATGATGATCGCCGCCTACGCCATCGGCGCGAAGGAGGCCATCGTGTATGTCCGCGCCGAGTATCCGCTGGCCATCGTCCGATTGACCAAGGCCATCGGCGACGCGCGGGCCAAGGGCTTTCTGGGCAAGAACATTCTGGGCAGCGGCTTTTCCTGCGATATGCGCATCAAGGCCGGCGCCGGCGCATTTGTCTGCGGCGAGGAGACGGCCCTGATCGAATCGCTGGAGGGCAGCCGCGGCATGCCCCGGCTCAAGCCCCCCTTCCCGGCGGAGGCCGGCTACTGGCATAAGCCCAGCAACATCAACAACGTGGAGACCTTCGCCAACGTGGCATGGATCATCCTCAACGGCGGCGCGGCCTTTGCCGCCATGGGCACCGAGCGCAGCCGCGGCACCAAGGTCTTCGCCGTCACCGGCAAGGTCAAGCGCGGCGGACTGGTGGAGATCCCCATGGGCAAGACGCTGCGGGACGTGATCTTCGGCATTGCCGGCGGCATCCGCGACGGGCGGGAGTTCAAGGCAGTGCAGCTGGGCGGCCCCAGCGGCGGCTGCATCCCGGCCAGCCTGCTGGACACCGTCATCGACTATGCCTCTCTGCAGGCCACCGGCGCCATCATGGGCTCCGGCGGCATGGTGGTCATGGACGACAGCACCTGCATGGTGGGCGTGGCCAAGTTCTTCCTGGAGTTCACCACCAAGGAGAGCTGCGGCAAGTGCGTCCACTGCCGCATCGGCACGAAGCGCCTGGGCGAGATTTTGCAGCGCATCGTGGACGGCGAGGGCAAGGAGGGCGACGTGGAGCTTCTGGAGGAGCTGTGCGAAACCGTCAAGGCCGGGGCGCTGTGCGGCCTGGGCCAGTCGGCGCCCAACCCGGTGCTGACCACCATCCGCTATTTCCGCGACGAGTATGACGCCCACATCCGCGACCATAAGTGCCCTGCAAAGCAGTGCAGGCCGCTTTTGACCTACAGCATCGACGAAACGGCCTGCAAGGGCTGCTCGCTGTGCTCGCAGAAGTGCCCGGCCAAGGCCATCTCCGGCGAGCGCAAGAAGCCGTTTAAAATCGACCCCGCCGCGTGCATCCGCTGCGGCGCCTGCGCCGCCGCCTGCCGCTTTGACGCGGTGCGCGTGGACTGAGGAGGTGCGGAAATGTCTGAAATCAAACTGACCATCAACGGCATCGCCTGCACAGGGACGCAGGGCGAGACCATTCTGACCGTTGCCGAGCGCTACGGCATCGTCATCCCCACCCTCTGCCACAACGACGCCGTGGCCCATTACGGCGCGTGCGGGCTGTGCGTGGTGGAGTGCGAGGGCACGCCGAAGCTTCTGCGCTCCTGCTCCACCCTGGCCGCCGACGGCATGGTGATCCATACCGAGGGCGAGCGCTGCGTCCAGGCCCGACGCGTGGCCCTGGAGCTTTTGATGAGCGACCACGACGGCGACTGCCAGGGGCCCTGCCGCCTGGCCTGCCCCGCGGGCACCGACTGCCAGGCCTATGTGAAGCAGGTGGCCCTGGGCAACACGAAAGAGGCCGTGCGCATCGTGAAGCAGCGCCTGCCCCTGCCGGCCAGCATCGGCCACGTCTGCCCCCACCCCTGCGAAAAGGACTGCCGCCGCGGCCTTGTTGAGGAGCCGATCTCCATCGCCCTCATCAAGCGCTATATGTCCATGGCCGAGCTGCAAGACCCGGACCGCTGGGTGCCGGAGCGCGCCGCGGCCACGGGCAAGCGCGTGGGCATCATCGGCGGCGGCCCGGCTGGCCTGACCGCGGCCTATTACCTGGCCCTGAAGGGCCACGACGTGACATTGACCGAGCAGATGCCCCAGATGGGCGGCATGCTGCGCTACGGCATCCCGCAGTACCGTCTGCCCAAGGACGTGGTGGACGCCGAGGTGGCGGAGATCGCCGATGCCGGAGTGCAGATGGAAAACGGCGTCAAGCTGGGCCGGGACGTGTCCTTCGCCGATTACCGGGCGAAGTTCGACGCGGTGATCCTGGCCATCGGGGCATGGAAATCGAGCCCCCTGGGCTGCCCGGGCGAGGAGCTGGGCGGCGTGTACGGCGGCATTGATTTCCTGCGCTCCGTGGCGCTGCACGAGCCTCTGCCCATCGGCAAAAACGTGGCCGTGGTGGGCGGCGGCAACACCGCCATGGACGCCTGCCGCACCGCCGTGCGCCTGGGCGCGGAGAACGTCTACGTCATCTACCGCCGCACCCGCGCCGAGATGCCCGCCGCCGCCGACGAGATCGAGGAGGCCATCGAGGAGGGCGTCACCTTCAAGTTCCTCACCAACCCCGCGGAGATTCTGGGCGCGGAGGGGAAGGTGCGCCAGGTGAAGCTGCAGGTGATGGAGCTCGGCGAGCCGGACGCCTCCGGGCGCCGCAGCCCCGTGCCCGTGGAGGGCAAGTTCGAGTATCTGGACGTGGACAGCGTCATCGCCGCCATCGGCCAGAAGGTGGACCCCGCGGGCTTTGACGTGGAGCTGAACCGCCGCGGCATCATCGCCGCTGACGAGAGCACCTTCCGCACCAACCTGGAGGGCGTGTTCGCCGTGGGCGACGCCACCAACCGGGGCGCGGACATCGCCATCGCCGCCATCGGCGAGGCCAACAAGGCCGCCGACGTGGTGGACAGTTACCTGCGCGGCGCCATCGTGCCCTATCGCAAGCCCTTCGTCAGCAAGCGCAGCCTCACGAAAGAATACTTCGCCGACCGCGAGCGCATAGCGCGCGTGCACATCGTCAACCGCCCGGCCGAGGAGCGCCGGCGCGACTTCGCCCCGGTGAACGCCGGCTTTACGGCGGCGGAGGCCATGCGCGAGGCTGCCCGCTGCCTGGAGTGCGGCTGCCACGACTACAACGACTGCGCGCTCGTGCGCCACGCCAACCGCTATGAGATTCACCCGGAGCGCTTTGCCGGCGAGAAGCGGCAGCACACCAGCGAGACCGAGCTGGTGACCATCGAGCGCGACCAGGGCAAGTGCATCCTCTGCGCGCTGTGCGTGCGCGTGTGCGACGAGGTGGCCCACCAGGGCCTGCTGGGCCTCATCGGCCGCGGCTTCACCACGGTGGTCAAGCCCGAGTTCCGCGACAGCGACGCCGTCAAGGTCTGCGCGAGCTGCCGCAAGTGCGCCGAGGCCTGCCCCACGGGCGCGCTGAAGATCCTGAAATAAGAAAGACGCATCCCGATCCTTTTTGGGAGGGTGAAAGCTATGACGGAGCGACCCCTGCGCAGCACCGGCGAAATTTTGCAGAATCTGTTTTCCGAACCGAGCCTGGAGCACTGGATGGCGCGGGAAGGAAATGCCCCCGACTATCCGAGCTTCTCCGAGTACATCACCGCGCTTTGCAAAAAGCGCGGTGAGCCCCCGGAGCGCGTCATCCGCCGGGCGGACATCGAGAAATCCTACGGGCACCATCTGTTCAGCGGGCGGCGCAAGCCCTCGCGGGACACCGTGCTGCAGCTTGCCTTCGGCTTTGCGCTGGACTACGACGGCGCCCAGCAAATGCTGAGATCGGCGCGGAAAAGCCCGCTGTATCCCCGCGTCAGGCGGGACGCGGTCATCATCTTCTGCCTGGCCCACCGCTACGACATCGTGGCGTGCCAGGAGGCGCTGGAGCAGTACGGTCTTCCGCTGCTGGGGGAGGGTGGCCGGAATGCCTGAGGACACCCGGCGAGCCGACCTGCCCGGCCCGGCCTTCTCCGACTGCGGCTATCCGCCGGAGATGCTTGCAGACTTCGACCAGATGGAGTGCCTTTCCTCCCGCCCGGGGAGAGAGACCTTTCTGCTGCGCCGAAAAGCCGACGGCGCGCCGGCCGTCGCAAAATGCTATGACCGGGCGGTGTTCTCCGCCCTTTCCGCGGAGCGGGAAGGGCCGGACGCCTCCGGCTGCCCGGGGGTCCCGAGGCTTCTGGGGCAGTATGAAAACGCGGCGTTTTTCTGCTCTGTGCGGGAATACATCCCGGGCGTCTCCCTCGCCGCGTATGTCGCGGAGCATGAGATGACGCAGCAGCAGATCGTGGACGTCTGCGTCCGCCTCTGCGACATTCTGGGCGCGCTGCACGCCCGCCCGACGCCCATCATCCACCGGGACGTGAAGCCGGAAAACGTCATCCTCGGCGACGACGGGGGCGTGTATCTGATCGACTTCGACACGGCCCGCACCTTCAAGCCGGAGGCGGAATCGGACACGCAGTTTTTCGGCACCAGGGGCTACGCCGCGCCGGAGCAGTACGGCTTTGCCCAGACCGACGAGCGGGCGGACATCTATTCCCTCGGCGTGCTTCTGCGCTTTCTGCTCACGGGCAGCGTGCGCGAGAGCGCACACGTGCGGCTTTACCGGCCGCTGGCAAAGATCATCGACAGGTGCACGGCCTTTGCCCCGGAGAAGCGCTATCAGACCGTCGGCGCGGTGAAAAGCGCGCTTTTGGCGGCAAATCCGCGCCGGCAGGCCCTGCGCGCCGGGGGCATCGTTCTGGCCGCGCTGGCACTGTGCGCCGCGCTGGCCTTCGGCGGCGTGAAGCTCTATCAGCGCATCACCTACACCCCCTTCACGCCCGACCACATCCCCGCCTTCGTCTCCGACGAGGACAGGATCGCCGACGCTGTCGCATATCTGCGGGAGAAGTACGGCACGGCACTGTTCGACGCGCCGGACGACATTGCCACGGTGGGGGATCTGCGCGCCGCGCTCATGGAGCTGTACGGCCTGGAGCGGGACTATGTGTACGGCATCAACACGGACATGCCGCAGGAGAGCGAGGCGTTTTTCCTCCCCTGGGGCTGGGACGACGGGCAGACCGTGGACCGGGACATCGCCGTCTACGCGGCGGTCAAGGCGCACGATCCCGCCATCGTCGCGGACTGGTCCAGCCTGAAGGACGACAACGGCTTTTACCCCGGCGTGCGCGTGGCCGTAGCCTTTGCGGAGGAAACGGGCATTACGACCGGCGCGAACCGCCCCGGCGACATCTCCCTGGGCGAACTGGCGCTGATCTTCGCCAACACCGACCGGGTCTTTGACGCGGCGGCGGGCAAATAAAGCTTCCTTATTCAAAAGGTGGTCTCCGAGACCACCTTTTTTGCGTGTTGTTCCCGTATAATGGGGGTATTCTGGAACGATACGGGAGGGACCATTATGAAAAAACGTCTGCTTTCACTTCTGCTCATCGCCTGCCTGTGCCTAGCGCTGCTGCCCGCCGCGGCGGTCGCGGCGGAGCCGGAGTACGCCGCGGCGGTGAACGTCGCCGATCCGGCCGGGCTGCTGAACGTGCTGCCGAGTACACCCAACCCCAATCCGATCCCTGTGGCACGCCTGACAACGAGCCTGACGCTGAATGACCCCAATCACGAGCTGCATTCCATGGGCAAGCTCATCATCCCCAGCGGCGTCACCCTGACCGTCGATGGCGTCAGCACGGACGCGGAGTTTGAGATCCAGTCCGGCGGCGCCATCGAAGTGAAAAACGGGGGCGTTCTCGCCACCACCATGGGCGGCAATATCGAAAACCACGGCACGATCACCGTGGAGAAAGGCGCGTCCATCGTCAGCCAGATGGGCGGTAGCGTCGTGAACGAAGCGGGCGGCACGCTGAAGCTTGACGGCACGTTCCGCTGCGGCAGCCACCATGACAAAACCGATGATCTCTGGTTTGAAAACAGCGGCACCGTTTCCGGCAATGGCGATCTGATCGTCTGCGACGTCGACGGGAGCGGCGTTAACTTGGACGCCATGATCGAGGGCGCGATGAGGGCGCTGAAGCAGACCCAGCGTTACGGAGACGGCTACTGGGACGACGTCAACATCTTCAAGGAGGTGGAGGTCTCCAGCGATACGGAGCTGAAAGCGGCCTTCCCGAAGGACGGGCGCACGGTCGCCGGAGAGCACGTCGAGGGCAACATGGACGTGATCGCCGTGCTGCGGAAGGACGTCACCGTCACGGACGGCGACGTGCAGACGATGGGAAAGCTCATCGTTCCCGAGGGGATAACGCTGACCGTTGCCGAAGGCGGCAATCTGGAGATCGGCATTGAGAACAACGGGACCGTTGCCGTCCGCTCCGGCGGCACGCTGGAGACCACCATGGGCGGCGACATCGTCAACCACGGCAGCCTGACCGTCGCGTCCGGCGCGACGCTGACCAGCCAGAAGGGCAGCAGCGTGGTGAACAAAGCGGGCGGCACGCTGAAGCTTGACGGCACGTTCCGCTGCGGCGTCGTCTATAATATTGAGAGCGACACCGATCCGGTACAGGTATGGTTTAAAAACGAGGACGACAGCACTGTGACAGGCAGCGGCACTGTGACGGCCTATCAGGCCCTTCCGGAGGATCCCGTGGATCTGGACGCGGCGGCGGCCCAATTGCAGCAGACACTTTGGGAGGGCATTGCCGTCACCGAAATTCCCGCCGCCCCGGCGCTCCCGGAAGCGGGCAGCTTTACCGGCAGCAAAGAGATAACGATCACCTGCGCGGCAGTCGGCGCGTCCGTCTACTACACCACGGATGACACCGACCCGTCCGTGGGCAGAGGCATAAAGTATACTGACCCCTTCACCATCGACAGTACCACCACGGTCAGGGCGATCGCGGTCTTGAAAGGGGAAAGCAGCGATATCGCCTCCGCAACATATACCCTGCGCAGCGCGGACATTTTCGTCGGCGGCAGCAGCAAGACCTATAAGATTACCGTCGCCGCCGCCGAGAACGGCACGGCAGCGGCGTCCAGATCCACGGCAGCCGAGGGCGAGAAGATCACCGTCACCGCCGCGCCCGCGGAGGGCTATGCGCTGGACAGCATCACGGTCAAGGGCGAGAAGGCGGGCAGCGTCACCGTCACCGACGGGACGTTCACCATGCCGGCGGACGACGTGACCGTGACCGTCAGATTCAAGGAGAATAAGACCGAACCCAGGCCCGTGCAGACCTTCACCGACGTGAAGCCGGACGACTGGTTCTATGAGGGCGTGAAATATGTGGCCGATCAGGGCCTCATGAACGGCGTTGCCGACGGGCTGTTTGACCCCAACGGCACCACCACCCGCGGCATGATCGTGACGATCCTCTACCGTCTGGAGGGCAGCCCGGCGGTCACGGGAGAGAATCCCTTCACCGACGTTGCGGCGGGTCAGTGGTATTCCGACGCCGTGATCTGGGCAGCGGAAAACAAGATCGTGGAGGGCTTTGAGGACGGCACGTTCCGCCCCAACGAGCCCATCACCCGCGAGCAGCTCGCCGCGATCCTCTACCGCTATGCGCAGAGCAAGGGCCAGGGCTTCACGGGCCTGTGGAGCTTTCAGCTCGACTTCCCGGATGCCGGCGATGTGTCCGACTGGGCAAATGAGGCCATGAGCTGGATGGTCATGAACGGCGTCATAAACGGCAAGGACGGCAGGCTCGTTCCCAAGGGCAGCGCTTCCCGCGCCGAGACCGCAGCCATGCTGATGCGCTTTCTCACGCTGTAATTAACGGAAACCGGCATCGCCGCCTGCACCGAGACCGGGGCAGGCGGCGATGTT
>SVKR01000086.1 GCA_015068365.1 Oscillospiraceae bacterium | reverse complement strand
CAGCTCCGCCTTGCCGCATTTGCCATTCCCGGGCCGGGGCTTGCCCGGCCCGCCAATGGCGCGGCTGCGGAAATTGCGCGCCGCCTTCCTCTGCCCCCGGCAGCGGCGGCGCGCAATTCCCTTTCCGAAAGGGGGCCTATGTGGTGCGGCGCGGCGGCGGGGGTGATTGCGTTGCACGTGCGGCGCGCTGAGGACAGCGCGCCCTACGGGACAGCGCGCCCTACGGGGGTGCGGGGGCCTATGTGGCGGCGCGGCATACGGGTGCGAAACACAATAACAGATAAAGCTTACCCCCCATTCCGGGCGTGTGCCCGGAATGGGGGGTAAGCTTTTGCGTTCGATTTGGCCGGTTCCCTGCCTCACTCCCAGAACTGCGCGCTGCCGCAGAGCTTGGCGAGGTAGGGGCGGAACTCCATCATGCCCGTGTAGCTGGGCAGGAGGAAGACCGGCACGTCGCTTTGCGCGACGGCGGCGGCGAGGGCGGAATAGTCTGCCTGGAGCGCGACGGCGTCCGGGGCAAGGCCGCTGCCCAGCAATCGGGCGCGCACGGTTTCGGCGCAGATGCCGCTGCACACGACGCCGCGCAGCGTGGGGAGCGCGGCGAGCCGGGCGAAGTCCGCGTCGGCGAGCCAGGAGATGTCCGTGCCGTCGGCGGGGCGGTTGTTCGTCACGAACACGACCCGGAACGGCTCGGTGAGGCGGGCGAGGTAGTCCAGCACCTGGTTGGCCCCTGCGGCATTTTTGATGAGGATCATGCGCGCGCCGGCGCCGACGTCGAATTTCTCCATGCGCCCGAAGCCGCAGCGGAAGGTCTCCGCCGCGGCGCGCCCGTAGTGCGCCCCCAGGCCCATCGCCTGCGCCGCGGCCACGCAGCCGGCGGCGTTGGAGATGTTGTACAGGGCAGGCAGGTTTACATAAAGTTCCTTCTCCCCGTCCTCCGCGCGGAGGGTGCAGCGGCTGCCGTCCGTGCCAAGGGAGAGCAGCGAAGTGACTGCAACGTCGGGGTTCGGGCGGGCGTGGCCGCACTGGGGGCAGCGGTAAGCGCCCAGGTGGGCGTAGGTTACATAATCATATTCCAGCGCCGCGCCGCAGACCATGCAGTTATGAAGCTCGGCCTCGCCCGGCGTTGCCCCCGGCGTGCCGCAGGCCTGCTCCAGCCCGTACCAGACGACGGGGTTCGGCACGCCGCGGCCCAGGACGGCGGAGACGGGGTCGTCCGCGTTGAGGACCAGCGTGGTCTCCGGGCTGGCGGCCACGCCCGCGGCGATGGCGGCCAGGGTGTTCGACACGTCGCCGTAGCGGTCCACCTGGTCGCGGAAGAGGTTGGTGACCAGAAAGGCCTTCGGGCGCATGGCGGGCAGGACGTGGCGCGTCCAGCCCTCGTCGCACTCCAGCACGGCATAGCGCTTGCGGCAGCGGCCCGTGAGAGAGCAGTCCATCACCAGCTCCGTGACGATGCCGCTCATCAGATTGGCGCCGGAGCGGTTGGTGACGCAGGGCTTGCCGGCGTGGGCGAAGGCCTCCTCCAGCATGCGGCAGGAGCTGGTCTTGCCGTTGGTGCCGGTGACGACGACGCTCTCCACGCCGCGCGAGACGACGGAGAGCAGGTCGGGGCAGATTTTCAGGGCGACCTCGCCGGGCTTGGCGGTGCCGCCCTTTTTCAGGATGCGGGCGATGCCGCGCACGGCCTTGCACGCGGCGATCGCCGCGGTGACACGCAATGACATGTTGCTTTTCTCCTTTGGCGCAGAGAATACGGATTGCCACACCAGTGACGTCGGTCACTGGTTCGCAATGACGCGGATTGCCACACCAGTGACGTCGGTCACTGGTTCGCAATGACGTCGGTCACTTACTTCGCAATGACGCCGAAGTCCTCCGTCATTGTGAGCCAGCGCGCACGCTGGCGTGGCAATCCGTCCTCTCCGCACAGGGACGGGGGATACGGATTGCCACACCAGTGACATCGGTCACTGGTTCGCAATGACGCCGAAGTCCTCCGTCATTGCGAGCCGGCGCGCACGCTGGCGTGGCAATCCGTACTCCCCGCCGGAGCGAAGGGATGCGGATTCCCACACCAGTGACGTCGGTCACTGGTTCGGAATGACCGAATCATTTTTCTCTGTCATTGCGAGCCAGCGCGCACGCTGGCGTGGGAATCCGTACTTCCTTTCATAGGAAAAACGGATTGCCACGGCCCCTTGCGGGGCCTCGCAATGACACTTTGTCGACAGCTTGAAAAAGACAGGCAGAAATGCCTGTCTTTTTTTTATGGTGCAGCGCGCCGGCGCTTCCGCTACCTTATCTCCTCCAGCAGCGTCAGGCCCGCTTCGCTCTCGCGGAGGCGGACGCCGCCGCCGGGGGGGACGTGCCAGTCGTAATAATCGCGCTGCGGCGACACCAGCGCGCTGCACACGGCCATGATCGTGCCGCCGTGCAGCACGAAGGTCAGGCGCTGCGCCCGGTCCGCGGCCAGCACGGCGCGCATTGCCGCGACGCAGCGGGCCGTGAAGGCTGCGCGGTCTTCCCCGTTCGGGACGGGGCCGAGGCAGCCGCCGTCCACCCAGAGGCGGTAGGCCGCGTCATGCTCCATGTCAAGGTAGCTGCGGCCCTCAAAGTCGCCGAAGTCCATCTCCCGCAGGGCGGGGACCGTGATCTGCCGCGCGCCGGGGAACAAAATCTCCGCCGTCTCGCGCGTGCGGCGCAGCCGCGTGACGTACACGAGGGGGGCGCTTTCATAGTGGCGCGCCCTCAGCGCGGCGCGGCCTTGCTCCGACAGCGGCTCGTCCGTGCGGCCGTTGTAGCGGTGCAGCTCGTTGCCGGGGGTGCTGCCGTGGCGCAGCAGGAGCAGCTCCCTCATCGGATGACCTCCCCGATGCCGTACCAGACGCGCACCAGGCGCGTGCCGGGGTCGGCGGTCAGGACGCCGAGGGCGCGGCCCGTCTCCTCGCGCCAGCGGCGCTCAAGCGGGTCGAGCGGCACGATGCCGCCGCCGACTTCGTCGCAGGTCAGCACGGCGTCCGGGTTTTCCCTGAGCAGACGGCGGGCAAAGTCCTGCGCGTCGCCGCCCTCGGTGAGGATCCGGCGCACCAGGGCGTGGAAGTCCGCGATGGCGGGGGCGGTCAGCGCCTGCTGCGGCGTGCAGGGGACGGGCCGCATGCCCGTTTCGTTTTCGCAGAGCGCGGCCTGTCCGTGGCCGTGCCCGCCGAGGTAGATGGTCATAAAAGTACCTCCGGGGTGGGGATGATGCGAGAGGGAAAAGTACGGTCATTGCGAGACAGTGACCGACGTCACTGTCGTGGCAATCCGCGTCCCCGTCTGCGCGCAAAGGAGAACGGATTGCCACACCAGTGCTGCGGCACTGGTTCGCAATGACGGGGGTGTTTCGGGTGCGGACTGGCTCGCAATGACGGGGGCTTTTCGGTTGCGGCACTTACTTCGCAATGACGGGGGGACGGGGGTTCTGTTTCACACCCCCGCGGTGAGGGCCAGGGTCAGCACGGTGGCGAGCTCGGCCACGGTGACGAAGCAGCCGGCCAGGTCGCCCGTGACGCCGCCGAACCTGCGCATGCTCATGCTGCGGTACCATAGAAGCGCCAGGGCGTTGACGGCGATGACCGCCGCGCCCCGGACGGGGGCGAGCAGCAGCAGCCCGGCGCAGGCGGCCAGCAGGTACAGCGCCATCGCCGCGGTCACGGCGGGCTTGCTGCCCGCGTCCGCCACCGTGCGGAGCATGCCGGCCTTGCGCGCATGGGACCAGTGGGTCAGGGCAAGGCCGCTGAGGGCGCGGGAGATCACGAGGCCAAGGCCCGCGCAGAGCACCGACACGCCGCTGTCCAGGCTCGTCCAGCCGGCGAGCCACAGCATCGCCCACACGGCGAAGAAGATCACCGCGAAGGCCCCGCAGTGGGAGTCCTTCAGGATCTCCAGCATGCGCTCACGGCTTTGGTGGGAAGAAAGCGCGTCCACCGTGTCGCAAAAGCCGTCGGCGTGGATGCCGCCGGTCAGCAGCAGCGGCAGCGCCGCCGCCACAGCCCCGCGCAGCAGCCCGGTGATGCCGAGGACGCCCGCCAGGCGGAACCAGCCGTACTCCGCCGCGCCGATGACCGCCCCGATGAGCGGGAAAAAGCAGATGGCGTAGCGCAGGGACGCGTCCGTCCACTCCACGCGCGGCGTGGGGATGCGGGAGTAGGTGGCAAAGGCGATGCAGAGGGATTTCAGCATGGGGAGACCTCCTGTTCGGGGGAGATTTCGGTCATTGCGAGACAGTGACCGACGTCACTGTCGTGGCAATCCGCGTCCCCGTCTGCGCGCAAAGGAGAACGGATTGCCACGGCGCTGCGCGATGCGCAATGACGGGGGCGTTTCGGGTGCGGTGCGTCGGCGGGGGCACGGCGCGCTGAGGACAGCGCGCCCTACGGGGGGTGCGGGGGGATGGGATCGGGTAGGGCGCGTCGTCCTCGACGCGCCGCCGCTTCGCTGACAGCTCCGCCTTGCCGCATTTGCCATTCCCGGGCCGGGGCTTGCCCGGCCCGCCAATGGCGCGGCTGCGGAAATTGCGCGCCGCCTTCCTCTGCCCCCGGCAGCGGCGGCGCGCAATTCCCTTT
>SVKR01000085.1 GCA_015068365.1 Oscillospiraceae bacterium | reverse complement strand
CGCCTTGCATTGAGTTGCGGCCATAGCTCATCTGGTAGAGCGCCACCTTGCCAAGGTGGAGGTAGCGAGTTCGAGCCTCGTTGGCCGCTCCATAAAAAGTGACGTGTTATTTGACACGTCACTTTTTGTATCTTCCCGCATTTTCCTTTACAAATACAATAGAATCCGGTATAATAACTTAATTACGAATTGCGTAAGGAGTTTTCAGAATGATCGAATTTGACGAATATAAGGTGAAGCTCAATAACCTCAAGCCCGCCCTGGCGGATTTGGAAAGCGCGCTGAAGCTGGACGATGCCGAGCGCGAGCTGGAGGAGCTGCGCGCCGCCACCGAGGCCCCGGATTTCTGGAACGATGTCCCAAATGCCCAGCGCAACCAGCAGCGCACCAAGCTCCTGGAGGGGAAGATCAACCGCTATCACCACCTTCAGAGCACCTGGGACGATCTTTTCACCATCTGCGAGATGGCCCTGGAGGAAAATGACGAGAGCATGCTGGAGGAGCTGCAGACCGGCTTTGCCTCCTTTGAGGAGGCGCTGGAGCAGACCCGCCTGGAAACGCTGCTCACCGGCGAATATGACGCAAACAACGTCATTTTGACGCTGCACCCCGGCGCCGGCGGCACCGAGGCCCAGGACTGGGCCAGCATGCTGTACCGCATGTACGTCCGCTGGGCGGAGCGCCACGGCTATAAATACACCCTCATGGACTGGCAGGACGGCGACGAGGCGGGCATCAAGTCCGCCACCATCAAGATCGAAGGGGAGAACGCCTACGGCTTCCTCAAGAGCGAAAACGGCGTCCACCGCCTGGTGCGCATCTCTCCCTTTGACGCCAACGCCCGCCGCCAGACCAGCTTTGCCGCGGTGGAGGTCATGCCCGAGATCACCGACACCAGCGAGATCGAGCTGCGGGATGAGGACATCAAGATGGATGTCTACCGCGCCTCCGGCGCCGGCGGCCAGAAGGTCAACAAAACCTCCTCCGCCGTCCGTCTGACCCACCTGCCCACGGGCATCGTTGTCTCCTCCCAGGTGGAGCGCAGCCACTTCCAGAACCTTGAAAACTGCAAGGAGATGCTGCGGGCCAAGCTGGCGGAGATCAAGGAGCGGGAGCACCTGGAAAAAATCAGCGACATCAAGGGCGTGCAGATGAAAATCGACTTCGGCAGCGCCATCCGCAGCTATGTGTTCATGCCCTATCAGCTGGTGAAGGACGCCCGCACCTCCTTTGAAAACAGCAACATCAACAACGTGATGGACGGCGACATCGACGGCTTCATCAACGCCTATCTGAGCCAGAACGTCAAGAAATAAAGAGAGCAGATCTTTGATATGGGCAAGGGAAAAATAGCTGAAAAACTCATCGTGATCCTGGTGCTGCTCTGCCTGGGCTTCGCCGGCGGAACGGCGCGGCTGCGCCCCGCGGCGGCGCCTGCGCCCGCGCAGACCCCCGCACCGGCGCAGACCCCCGAAGCGCAAAGCACGCAGCCCCCGGCATCGCCTCCGCCTGCGGAGACGCCTACCCCGGCGGAAACGCCGGCGCCGCCCACGCCGACCCCGGAACCCACTGTGTACACCATGCACTTCGTCGGCGACTGCACCCTGGCCTCCGACGTCTATCACCAGGGCGGGCCGGAGGGCTATGACACCGTCATCGCCGGCGACTTCGCCTACCCCTTTGCCAGGACGCTGCAATACTTTGAAGGGGACGATTTCACCCTGGCGAACCTGGAGTGCGCCCTCACCGAGTCGAAAAACGCCACCGCCAAGACCTTTGTGTACAAAGCCGGCGCGGAGTACGCCCGGATCATGACCGAGGGCAGCGTGGAGTTCGTCTCCCTGGCGAATAACCACGTGCTGGACTACGGCCAGGCGGGCTATGACGACACCAAGGCGGCCGTGGAGGCCGTGGGACTGGCCTATGCCGGACGGGACGAGTGGGCGCTTTATCAGACGGAGAAGGGCCTTCTGATCGGCGTTTACGCCGTCAGCTTCGGCAGTGTGGAGCAGATCAAAAAAGGCGTCGCCGCCGTGCGGGAAGCCGGCGCGCAGTTCGTCATCGCGGCGCTCCATTTCGGCACAGAGGGCAGCTATCACGTCAATGCCGAACAGATCGCCGACGCCCACGCCGCCATTGACGCCGGCGCGGACTTCGTCTACGGCAGCCATGCCCACACCCTCCAGCCCTGGGAGGAGTACAAGGGCAAATATATCTACTATTCCATGGGCAACTGGACCTTCGGGGGCAATACCAATCCCCGGGACAAGGACACCTTCATCCTCCGCCTGACCGTGCAGCAGGACTTTGACGGCACGGTCACCGTCACGGAGCGGGAGCACATCCCCTGCGCCTGCAGCGGAGAGACAAACCGCAACAACTACCAGCCCACGCCCTATGAAGAGGACAGCGAGGGCTGGAATCGGGTCATGAGCAAGCTGGACGGGTCCTTCCAAGGCGCGGACCTCTCCATCGGCTATGGGTACACTGCCAATGAATAAACTGAGAGTTTTTACCGACATTCTGACCGTGGTGATCATCATCGCGGTGCTCGCCGCCGCGGGCGGCTTCATTCTGAGAGCCACCGACTCCGTGCAGGTGCCGGACCCCCTGGTCACCCCGACGCCGGAGCCCACGCCCGAGCCGACGCCGGAACCTACCCCGGAGCCGACCCCTGAACCCACGCCGGAGCCCACCCCGGAGCCGACCCCCGAGCCGGAGCCGGAGTACTTCACGCTCTCCTTCGTGGGGGACTGCACGCTGGCCAGCATCCGCAACAAGGGCCAGTTTTACAACAACTTTGAGTCCGTGGTGGGGGAGGACTACGCCTATCCCTTCGCCAGGACGGTGCAGTACTTTGCCGACGACTACATGAGCTTTGCCAACCTTGAGTGCGCCTTCACCGACGCGCTGGAGGACAACGGCAGCACCTTTGTGTTCAAGTCCGACCCGGCTTATGCGCAGATCCTCAGCGAGGGCGGAATCGAATTCGTCACCCTGGCCAACAACCACGCCAAGGATTATCTGGAGCAGGGCATTGCCGACACCCGCGCGGCGCTGGACGCCGTGGGTGTCGATTGCGCTGAGGACGGCGAAGGCTTCCTGGCGCAGTACGGCGACGGGCCGGTGGTGGGCGTTTACTGCGCCCTGTACCCGGACGTTTACAGCACGCCGGAGGCTGTGGCTGAGGCCATCGCATCGCTCAGAGAGCAGGGGGCGGAGATCGTCGTCTGCGCCTTCCACTGGGGCATTGAGGGCAGCTATCAGGTCACGCCGGGGCAGCAGACCATCGGCGAGGCCGCCATTGCCGCCGGGGCCGACATCGTCTACGGCTCGCATCCCCATGTGCTGCAGCGCGCTGAGGCCGTGGGGGAGGGCTGGATCCTCTATTCG